>JBAPYY010000469.1:0-15390 GCA_049284975.1 Occallatibacter sp. | reverse complement strand
CCCATAGACATCAACACCTTTAGGTGCGGATGTAACTGTTTGAGTTGTTGAATTGCTGCGAAATTCCCATAAAGTGGCCCAGGATAGGGAGTCCCGCTAACGCTGGGAAGATATGGACTCTGATAATCCGCCCAGGTATCGGCGATAGCGCAAGCCGGCGTCGGAGTGGTGGTTACGTTGGCAAAGGCGTAAATGAGGTGAGTCAGCTTATCGGCGACCCCATTTTGTTGGAGATTGGCAATGTTGTAGCCGGCATAATAGATACTCCACTCTTCGAAGTATCCGCCCAGGATCTTGCCCTGCTGGCCGCTTTGGCCGAGCGAGGGGTAAGTGCCTGCCAGCAACACAAAGAGACTCGTCAAAACCGCTTGAATCGAGCTCAGAACTGACCGTTTGAACATGGGGAACCCTCCTTTTCGAGCAATTTCAGATTGGCGAAGTATAGAGCAACTGGACTGCTCTAGCAATGAGCATATTGGCAATTTATGAGCAATTTATCAGTTCTGTTGTGAATATCTTCCTAAGATAGTGGAGGTGATGTGTTGATATGGCAGCAAATGAGCAAGATTGGAAATTGTCTTTCCGAATGACTGCTGTGCGTGAACACACTCTGCCGTAGATGGCGATCTGAGGCATGTAGCGTTTGTTTACATTGGGTTACATGGATTCTTGCCTCCCATGACAAGAACAATCTCCGATAACCGGCCTTTCCAAACCAGTGCAAGTTGTAAGAAGAGCCGCCACCTTTCTCCCGCAAGGTCCTCCTCCTCAAGGGCGCTCCAGCCACGAATGCGGTAGTTCGGCATTTCTGATCGTCGGGAAGGGAATGGTGCTCGCCGTCGCCGACCGATTCATGGATGATCAGATTGCGGCTCTCCTGGCCCGCCAGCACGCGAGGCTACGGTAATCTTTCTGTCCCGCGCTTATTTATTCACTCTCTCTTAAACATTTTCACCACCTTGGCAAGATAATCTTCGCTCAGACTACCTGAGTCATTTTGAGCTGCGGCTCTCTCGATATAGTGGCGAGAGGAACGATTTGTACAGCATGAGACCGCGTGAAGAACAACGGTTTGTACGGAGCCTGTGTTTAAGCTAGCCCAGAGCAGTTCACGCACGCATACATTATTAAGGAGAAAGGCAAGCCAGTATGAATGTCCGATGGGGGAGATGTCTTAACTTCAAGAATTGCAAGGATGCCCAACTAAAAAATCCCATCCCGATTTCAAAGGGAGCCCCATTCGTTTGTCCCGAGTGCGCCGAACCGCTGCAGGATGAGCGAGTCGCTGTCCCCCGAGAGGCTCCATTCAATTCCCGCAAGAAGCCGTCGGCAGCGCTCTTCAGTGCAATTGCGGTTTCGATCCTCATCCTTGCCGCGTGTGCAACGTGGTGGATCAGGGCACACCTTGCAAATGACGCAATAGCGATGCCGAAGGCAATCCTTCGCCTGGCTGGCTCAAACACCATCGGAGACACGCTTGGGCCGGCGTTGGCCGAGGCATTCCTGAAAAATCAGGGAGCGACAGATGTTCGCACTGTTCCCGGAGCTAACCCACTGGAGAAGATTGTTGAGGGCGTGCTGCCCGGCGATACTAATGCGTCCGCGATTACCATCGCAGCGCATGGTTCTGCGACCGCGTTTACCGCTCTGGCCGAAAACAGTTGCGATATCGGCATGGCTTCGCGCAAGATCAAGCCCGATGAAGCGGCCAAATTAAAGTCACTGGGAGATATGTCTTCTTTTGCAAACGAGCACGTCCTCGGGCTTGACGGCATCGCAGTCATTGTCAGTGCTACCAACTCGGCCGATCATTTTGATAAAGACAAGATGATGCGCATCTTCACTGGGGAGATTACTGACTGGTCGCAGGTCGGCGCGAATAGAGGAGCGATCAAGATCTACGCGAGAGATGATAAGTCAGGCACATATGACACCTTCAAGAGCCTGGTTCTCGGAGGCAAGCCGCTGGCGGCGGGTGCGCAAAGGATCGAAGACAGCAAGACGCTCTCCGACGCGGTTGCCGCCGATCCCAATGGCATCGGCTTCATCGGTCTGCCTTACATCCAAAGCGCCAAACCAATCGCTGTCTCGGATAAGGGGACGCTGGCGCTGTTGCCCACCCGGCTCACCGTGAGTACGGAAGACTATCTATTGTCGAGAAGGCTTTACCTCTACACACCCGCGAATCCGAGCAACAAATACACCCGGTTGTTCGTCGAGTTTGCTCTCTCCAAGAAGGGGCAAGATGTCGTTGCGGCCACAGGTTTTGTTGCCCAGAATGTGACGCAGGTTGCACAGACAGTTGCCCCGGATGCCCCGGCAGAATATAAGTGGCTGACCAAGGACGCGAATCGCCTTTCTCTAGATTTTCGATTTGCGTCTGGACAAACGGATTTGGACAACAAGGCAAAGGTCGATCTGGATCGGGTCGTCTCGCTGGTTGCGGACCTGAAGGTTCCAGGAAACAAGGTTATGCTCTTTGGATTCTCTGACGGCGTCGGTTCTCCCGCGAGCAACCAGACGCTTTCGCTGAGTCGGGCTAAGTCTGTTGAAAACCAATTCATCCAGAGAGGCTTGAAGCCGACGATTGTCCGTGGTTATGGTTCTGGCATGCCGATCGCATCCGATGAGAGCGGCGAGGGACAGGCGAGAAACAGACGCGTGGAGATCTGGATCAGGAAGTGACGAAGCCCAGACCGCGAGCCGCGCCGTGGGGCAGGGGACGGCTCGCTTTTTTTCATTCGCGGTATACTTTAGACTGCCATGGCAACCGAAAGAACCTTCTATATAGAGACCTTTGGCTGCCAGATGAATGCCCATGATTCTGAAAAGGTCATCGGCACATTGGAGCACGAAGGTTATCGCCAGGTCGAGTCGGAGGAAGATGCCGGCCTGATCCTTTACAACACCTGCTCCATTCGCGACAAGGCGGAGCAGAAGGTCTTTCACCGCCTCGACGAATACAAACGTCAGCAAAGGGAAGGCAAGCGCTTTGGCGTTCTCGGCTGCGTTGCACAGCAAGAAGGCGAGAAGATTTTCGACCGCGCGCCGTACGTCTCGCTGGTGTCTGGTTCAGCCTCATACCGCAAGCTGCCCGAGATGCTTTCTCGCCTCGAAGCCGGTGAGACTCGCATCACAGGTCTCGACGACCGCCAGACCGATGAGACCTTCGAGACCGAGTTTACAGCCCGTAAGAACCCTTATCGCGGTTATATCACCATCATTGAAGGTTGCGACAAGTTCTGCGCCTACTGCGTAGTTCCATACACACGTGGCAAAGAGCGCAGCCGCGGGTCGAATTCTGTGTTGGCAGAAGCGCGGCGCATCGCCGATCAAGGGTTTACCGAGATTCAGTTGCTTGGCCAGAACGTCAACAGCTACCGCGACACCGAAGGGAAGCGAAGCTTCGCGGAATTGCTGGCCGCCGTGGGAGAAATCGAGGGCATACGGCGCGTGCGTTTTACTACCAGTCATCCGCGTGACTTTACCCGCGACATCGTCGAAGCCATCGATGCTGTCCCCGCGCTTTGCGACCACGTTCACTTGCCAGTCCAGTCCGGCTCCTCTCGGATTCTCAAGGCGATGGCCCGTGAGTACACGCGTGAGTGGTATCTGGAGCGGATTAGCTGGATCAAGGCAGCGCGGCGACCCATAGCCATTTCGACCGATATCATCGTGGGGTTTCCAGGGGAAACAGCGGACGACTTCATCCTGACCATGGACCTTCTGGCCGAGGTCGAGTACGATTGCGTTTTCGGCTTCAAGTACTCGGGCCGGCCTAACACCCCGGCTTTAACCATGATCGATTCCATCCCAGAAGCCGAGAAGGCGAGCCGGCTTCAGGTCGCACTGGACCGGCAGAGAGAGATCCAAAGAGTGAATTATGCCAGGCACCTGGGGCAGGTCATGGAAGTCATGGTCGAAGGTTTTAACTCTGCACGAGGACAGGTAATCGGACGTAGCAGCCAGAACAAGCCGGTCAACTTCACCTGCGCCCAGTTGATTGCTCCAGCAGCAGGAAGCTACCTCCAGGTGAAGATTACCGCGACGCATCCCAACAGTCTCGTCGGAGAGGCCGTCTAAGATTGGAGCGAGCGAAGGGAAGGGATCTATGGATATCGAAGTGCGAATTCGCGGACTGATGATGGACCCGTCCACAAGCATGCCCATCGTTGTGCTCAAGGACATCGCTTCCGAGACTGTGATGCCCATTTGGGTTGGAATCTTTGAGGCCAATGCGATTGCTCTCGAGATCGAAAAAGTGGCGGCTCCGCGCCCTATGACTCACGATCTCACAAGAAACCTCATCCATCACTTGAATGCGACATTGGAACGTGTTGTTATATCAGAGCTTAAGGATGATACCTTCTTTGCGATCCTCTGGCTTCGGCAAGGCGATGAGCCTCTAGCGCTCGACGCCAGGCCCTCCGACGCTTTGGCTCTAGCGCTCCGTGCAGATTGCCCCATTTACGTCACTGAAGAGGTGATGCAGTTAGCCCGGTTGAACACGTCAGGCCCTGCTGAGGGCCCGACAGCAGAGCAGTTGCGTGGCTGGCTGGAAGGATTAAACGACGAAGATTTGGGCCGTTACAAGATGTAGCTGATCAACATCGGCGCAGTGAATGCGCGCGTGCCACCCTCCTCTTAACCTGAATGGGATAAAGAGAGAATTTCTGGATTTAGTTTAAGTATACAGAATATCCGTTATCAGACATTCCAAACATAAAGCACTTTCTCGCCACGTTCCTTCTTTATTGGTGACAATGACTTGAGTTTAGCCCTTGATTGCAACCCTCTCAGGCTCCAGTAGGTCTGCCATCGTCTCGCGCCGTCTAATCAGCCGTGTCTTAGCGCCTTCCACTAACACTTCGGGAGCACGAAGCCGTGTGTTGTAGTTTGAGCTTTGCGCCATGCCGTACGCTCCGGTGTCGAGAATCGCAAGCAGATCTCCCGGCTCAACCGGTGCAAGCTCGCGGTCGCGGGCAAAAAAGTCACCTGTCTCGCAGATCGGCCCAACCACATCCACGATGCGAGACTTCCCCGGGCGCGGCTTTACCGGAACAATTTGGTGATAGGCCTGGTAAAGCGCCGGACGAATGAGGTCGTTCATGGCGGCATCGGTAATCACAAAAGTCTTCTTGCTGTTGCGCTTCACTTGGAGTACTTGTGTCACCAATGCTCCCGCTTGGGCGACGATAAAGCGGCCCGGCTCGATAAGCAACTGCCCCTCGAAGCCAGCGATCCCCGTTTGAACTGCCGCAGAGTATTCACGCACTTTGGCAGCGGCATCAAAGCTGCCCCGGTGGTAGTCAATCCCCAGTCCACCGCCCGCATCCACGGTCTTGAGCTCGATTCCCTCGCGTTTCAGTTGTCGCAACAGCTTGTTCACCCGTTCCATGGCTTCCCCAAAGGGTGCCGCTGAACAAATCTGAGACCCGATGTGAACGCTCACGCCATGCGGTTCAAGCCAGCGGTTGCCAACGGTGCTCTTGTAAATCTTCAGCGCCCTTCGAATATCGACGCCGAATTTGTGTTCGCGCAGGCCGGTCGAAATATAGGGATGGGTCTCAGCAAAGATATCGGGATTGACTCTCAGGGAGAACCGCGCCTTGCGTTTGAGTATTGCGGCGCGGCGGGCGAGCAACTCCAGTTCCGCCCCGCTTTCCACGTGGAATTCGAGAATTCCCGCAGTCAACGCCCGGTCGATCTCGGCTGTTGTCTTGCCCGCGCCCGAGAACACTACCCTGTCCACTGCCTCAGGCGCTGCCACCAGAACCCGCTCCAGTTCACCTCCGGAAACAATGTCAAATCCTGCGCCATGTTCAGCCAGCAGCTTCAAGATGGCAAGCGCAGAATTGGCCTTTACCGCATAACAGACGAGATGTTCTCTGCCAGCCAGCGCCTCTTGAAACATTCCCAGCCGTTCGATAATCTGGTCGGCTGAGTAAACATATAGGGGTGTGCCGTAGCGCTTGGCAAGAGCTTCAAGCGACACTTTGCCGCATTGCAATACGCTGCTCCGCGGCGAATAGTGGAAAGGCCGCGGCGATGATGCCGAAGATTTGGTCAAGCTCAACTCCCATGAAATTCCTCTCTTGAGCCTACAGCATCTCAGCGTCATGTAAGAATCTTGAGCAGGCTGCTTCTCCGTATTCGCCGCGTCGCCTTCAGCCTTCGGTACTGTGAAAACGCTATGGCTCCCGTTACAATGGCATTATGACCGAGCCGTGCAAGGTTGACCTGGTAGGCGTTGGATTGAACGCAACAGATACGCTGATCCCTCTAGCCGATTACCCTGCGCGCGGCTCCAAGGTCGAGTTTCGCGGCGCGACAATAATGCCCGGTGGCCAGACCGCCACCACCGTTATTGCCTGCCAAACTTGGGGAATGAGCACGCGCTATGTAGGCAAGCTGGGCGACGATGACGCTGCCCGCCTGCATCATGAAGCCTTTGCCCGTGCAGGCGTCGAGGCGCGGCTGGTTGTGGTTCCACATGCCGCGAGCCCGCAGTCGATCATCATCGTGGACGGCGGCGGCGAACGAACCGTCCTTTGCAGAAAAGACGAGCGCCTCATTCTGCAGCCAGCGGACTTGGATCGTCCGTGGATAGAGATGGCGCGTGCGTTGCACGTGGATGGCTATGACACTGCCGCAGCCACATTGGCGGCAGGTTGGGCGCGCGCCGCAGGAATCCCCGTAATCGCCGATCTGGACGAACTATACCCAGGCGTGGAAAGACTGATCGAGAATGTGGATTACCTCATTGTGAGCCGCGACTTCCCTTCCCGCCTGATGAAGGAAAAAGATCTCGAAAAGGCGCTTCATGGGATGCAATTGCGCTATGGCTGCAAGCTGACAGCCGCCACGCTGGGAGAAGATGGTGTACTTGCTTGGGATGGTTCCCGTTTACTGCACCGCTCCGCTTACCGTGTGCCCGTCGTGGATACCACCGGCGCAGGAGACGTCTTCCACGCCGGATTCATTTATGGGCTGCTCCAGGGCTGGCCGCTCGAACGGCAGCTAGATTTTGCCTGTGCTGCTGCTGCACTCAACTGTACGGCCTGTGGAGCCAGGGGCGGCATTCGCTCAGTGGCCGCGATTGAAGAACTTATGGCCACTGCCGTCCGGTACGACGTGGACTCCTCCTTGTTGCTTCAGGTTGACTGAGAACGTTCGCCCCAAACAAAATCTCTGTCCTTTATCTTTGCAGTTGACGCAACCATGCGCTCAACAGACTGCCAACTGTCTTCGGCTGCTCAAACGCAGCAAAATGCCCGGCGTCACGCAATAAGTGAAATTCGCATCCGCCAGCCGCAGCTTTGAAGACTTCCATTTCAGCAGGCGTTATCCCAGGATCTTCACCACCAGCTATGGCCAGAACTGGTATTGACAAACCAGACACTGTAGATATCGATTCAGGCCGCGTAGCGAGGCCGGCCTGCACAGCCACCAGGGCCTCCAAAGTGAGCGTCATGCGGGCCCTCATCTTGGTCACAATCTCAAGATTGCCGTTCCGGGCCGTGGCGCCGATTAAGGTCTGTGCCATGCCGTCAAAAATTTCCTTGCTGCCGCCGGCTCTTGCCTTGGCAATCAAGCCAGCACGCCGCTCATGATCGGCAGCGGTATCTGGCTGCGGCTTGGAACATACAAAGGCTAGCCCGAGTACCCTCTTGGGCAACTGACGCCACAATTCCAGAAGCACATAGCCCCCAATGGAACAGCCAACAAAAACTGCCTCAGGCAGTCCCAGATGATCCAGGATTGCCAGAACATCAGCGGCCAATCGCGCCATGCTCAGCACGGGAGCATCTGAAACCAGCTCAAATCCGCCCACAGGCAAGGTCCCAAGCTGCGAAGCGCCATGCCCCCTCAGGTCGGGAACAATGGCGCGAACACCAGCCAACTCGTCGATCAGCGGATACCAATATTCACCATCGAGTGGCGTGGGATGAAGAAACACCACGGGCACTCCTGCCCCGGAGTCTCGAAAAACCAGCCTCGCCCCATCTGATTGGTACGTACAGTTCATAGCAACAGAATACCCTCACGGCAACGCGATCGGCTCCTGGGGAATTCCGATCCAGCAAGCTAAATATGCGACTGCCACGAGCCCACCGGAAAAAAGCAGTCCAACTACGGTGAAAATGCGCACAAGCGCCACATCCCATCCGTAAGCTTGCGCAAGGCCAATGCATACCCCGCCAATCTGACGGCCCACAATGGGGCGAACCAGCGGCCTTCCAGGGATATAAGTTGTGGCGGGAACGACCGCACCGCAGTTGGAACAGAACCGCGCGCCCAGAGGCAACCCAGTTCCACAGCGTTGACAAAAGATGGCCATAGTCGATCCCTCCAGCAATTCACCTTCAGTCATAGGTACGGCTGCGACGTGATGTCAGTTCCATTATCGATATGAACGCTATACGGTTATGTGCCGCGGTAATGATTGTGCAGATGCTTTCTGGCGGTATCGGCACGCGAGGTGTTCGGACCGGCATCAATGGCCATTTGATAGTCGTTCACCGCTTGTTGGCGTTCGCCGTTCATGTCGTGGCATTCGCCGGCGGCCAGCAGCGACCGGATCTTGAGTTCCGGACCAACCGTCTTGCTCCAGGCCGCCTGTTCGTAGGCCCGTGCCGCTTCGTCGTAATGGCGCTGACCGCGAAGGCCATCGCCCAGGCCAAAATAAGCCAGTTCCAGCCGGGCTTCCGCAAAATAGCCAGGCTTTGCGCTGTGGGTGATGAGTTCGCGATAGGCCGCCACGGCGACCATGCCCTCACCTGCGTCTTTGCGTAAGTTAGCCTCTTCCAGACAGAACAGATAATCGTGGGGATATTGGCTTTTTAGGCTGCGAATCACCTGAATAGCCTCGTTGTATCGTGCTTCCCGGCGCAAAAACAACGCGATCACAGTGCGTGCTTCCACGCTTGTCATCGCACCACGGCTGGCATCGTCGTTGAGCATCTCCAAGCCCCGCGTCTTCGAGCCAGTAATGCCGGCAAAACCAATCAGCACTTTGAAAGGCCAAGGCAATGCTCCAACTACATACTCGTAGACTCCTACCACGAGTTTGGCGTCCACATAGTCTGGGTCCAATTGGAGCACGCGCACATCGTCGTCCTTGGCTTTCATGGCCAGCCGGAACCCCGCGCCAAAGCCCCGCTCCACCATGGCGAGATAGGTGCACTTGAGGCTCCGAGCCCAACCGCGCGCGTAAAGGGCGTCGATGTCATTAGGATTTCTGCCGATGTTCCAATCAGCCTCGCGGACTACCTCGTCTGTCAACGCAAAGATGCGGTCGCGCGTCCTTGGATCCTCTTCAGTTGCATGACGACCGGTCAGAAAGCCATCGTTGGCGTAGAAGGTAGTGTCGAGCAGATCTTGCCGGTACAGCTCCTGGAAAACTACCGCCTCCAAGAGGAACGCAGTGGGCAGAGGGTCGCCGGGGTGTGCGGCATGAAAACGCTGAAAGCGTTCCACCGCGCCCGGATAATCCAGGTTGTAGAAGTGCTCATAGGCCTCGTGCACCAGCGGGTCGCGATTTAGCGGGCTCGAATGCACCTCGGAGCCCCAACCGAGGCTCGCCGCCGCCACCATAACAAAGCTGCATCCCAGACTGAGCATCCAGCTGAAAACTCTCTTGCCCACTTCGCCTCCGTACTCAGAATACGCCCCAAAACGGAGCAGCTTTTCTGGCCCTCCGATAGACGCCACGCCCGGGAAATTTGTTTGCCCGCTCTGAGCCGGTAATCCCATAAAATGGAGCTATGCCGATCCCCGAGCGACTCAACCCTACCTTTGCCTCTGCTCGCCCGCCCACTGTGGATTTTGTCGAAGAGGCGCGCAAGCGCCTCATCGTGGCCCTCGATGTGCCTGACGCTGCCAATGCTCTTGCCTTTGTCGGCCAGTTAGAAAAAACCTGCCATTGGTTCAAGGTAGGACTGGAATTGTTTATCGCCGCTGGCCCGGCAATAATCGAGCCGCTAGTGGCGCGTGGCCACTCAGTCTTCCTCGATCTCAAGCTGCACGACATTCCCAACACCGTGGCTAAAGCAGTGCGATCGGCTTCAGGATTGGGGGTGAAGATGCTGACTCTTCACGCCGCGGGAGGACCGGCAATGCTGACCGCCGCACGCAACGCCTTGGATGGAGTCGCGGATCCGGCTGAACTGTTGGCTGTCACCGTGCTTACCAGCATGGACCAGGCGCAGGTCAACGCCACTGGCCTCGACCGCTCACCCGCTCAACAAGTCGAGTTATTGGCGCGGTTGGGCATAGATTCAGGAGTGCGCGGCTTTGTTTGTTCGCCGCAGGAAGTTGCCAGTCTGCGTGAGCTTACCGGACCAGCGGGCGTGTTGGTCGTCCCCGGCATTCGCCCCGAAGGGTCCGCAGTCGGCGACCAGAAACGCATCGCCACGCCATCAATAGCCCTGCGCCAAGGTGCCAGTTACCTGGTTGTTGGCCGCCCCATCATCCAGGCTCCCGACCCGGCAGAGGCCGCTGAAGCAATTCTCAGGGAGATGGCTGAAGCTCTGGAATCGTAGGAGCTAGACGCAGAAAAGCCCGGTCTTAGCCGGGCTACTCTGCCACATCAAACTTAAGTCAGTTCTTACAGTTTCTCGTAGAAATCGCAGACAGAGCACGAGATATAGACGCCGCCTGGAATGCCGCGCTCACGGTCCTTCACGCGTTTGACGATGCGCGTCGGCTTGCTGCACTTGGGACAGTCGGTTGACTTCGTCGTGTCCATTTCCTTCTTGCGGTCACCTGTTTTCGCTATCTTGGCCATTTGTGGGGTGGTTCTCCTTCTTGGGGTGTCTCTGCACACACGCGCAAAATTCCTGCGCGCGGCTTCAACGGCGCGGTCATTTGCTCGCCTCTGAGAAGAGATTCCTTGGAGGAAGCGGGACTCGCTCTGACCAGTTTACATCAGGGGCGCCTTGACCGCGTGCCTGCACCCCTTCCCCAAGCCGCTTCATGGAAGGCAGGTAAACTGTAGTCTGTGGAGGCTTCACTGCGATGCCTGTTCGCTGGATGAGTGAAAATGACGCCCGTGAGTTTCTTGCCGGGCAGACCGAAGGCCGTTTGGCAACATGCAATGCAGCCGGAGATCCTTATATAACCCCGCTAAATTACCTCTATCGCGAGGGAAAGCTCTACTTCCACTCAAAATTGATTGGGAAAAAGCTCGACAATATCGTCGAGAACAGCCGAGTTTGCTTTGAAACTAGCGCGGTTGAGAAAATTACTGTCTCCATCGATCGTCCCTGTGCCTGCTCCACCCGCTATACCTGCGTATTGGCCTTCGGGGCCGCGCGGTTGCTCTCCGATGACGCCGAAAAGACAACCTTGTTGAATTTGCTGGTGGAGAAGTATGCTGGCGGAAAATCCTTTGAACCCGTCGAGCAACGACACGCTGCGGATTGCGCCGTCGTGGAGATTCGCATTGACGAAATCAGTGGCAAGATGAACGTTGATCCTGGAGCCTGATCTCGGTGCCAGTCCTCTGCGCGAAAGAATGCCAACAGACTTCTAGCCTGCAGCATTGGTCCGGTCCACCGATGACGGCTCAGAACCGGCTCGCGGCGGCGCAGCAACCGGCAGAATCTGGACCAACCCCGGAGTTGCCGCCTCGCTCGCGCCCATGGCAGCCTCGTGCTGACGTCGCGCTGCAGCATCCAAATCCACCGGAATGCCGCCCGACACAATCACGGGCGCGTTATAGCGAAAGTCCAAATCGCGTGTGACGCGGTACACGACTGGCAGCGCGGCGAGCAGGACGACGAATGCTACCCAACTGCCGTCCAGGCCAAAGCCGCCCCCGGTCAGCCAGAACGGCCCCATGGGATTGCCTTGCACTACAGGGGAGTGGCTGCTGACTCCGCTCACTGCCAGTCCAAAGAGCAGTGCGCGGCTGGCCTTCCAGCCGAAGTTGATTCCCCAACTCACCCACAACGCTCGAGTACGCAGATATGCGGTAGAGAGAACAAGACTGAGCACAATGGAGACGGCAACGCTCGAACGGCTCGATCCGGGCACCAATTGAAGCGATCCCGGCACAAGTCCCTGCACGATGGCGTAAAAGGCCGCATAGCCTAACACCGCTCCCAACGAGCCCACTGATTCCGCGAAGCGTTGAAATCCGTAACCGCGAAAGGCAACCTCTTCAGCCAGCGCGAGCAGCGCGAAAAATGCTGCGTCAACTGCCAGCCATCCCCAGGCCGACGGCCCAAGGAAAAGCACAATCGCTATGCCTCCGCCCACCAACATCGGAAGAACGCAGGCCACGGCCAGCGCCCAACCCACGGCCATTCCGAGGCCGGCCTCGCTCTTCCAGCCGCTCCGTCGCGACAATCCCTGCTCGCTCACGGGATTCTGCTGGCGGTCGAGCGTCAACCCCATGCTTGCATAGCCTACAAGAAGCAGAGCGAGCAGCATCGCCTGCTCTACCAGCGGCCGCCACTGTTCATTCACCAGCAGCCGCGCCTCACGCAGGGCCAGTGACCGCGCCACAAAGAACCAAACCACTGCAACAATAAATCGCCAATAAGCTCGCAGGCGGCTGACGGCAGGCTGAATCGGACTCATCGACATTAACCTTCCGTATAGAACTGCGCAATGTTACGAAACTTCGCCTGGCGCTCGGCTACCAGAGTATCGATTGGCAGAGCTTTGAGTTCAGCCAGATGCTTCTTCAGCACAGTGCTCAGTAAGCCCGTGCCCGCCTCGGGGTCGGTATGAATGCCCTCCGGCGGCTCCTGCACGATCTCATCCACGCAGCCAAGTGCGGCAACCTCCGGCGCAGAGATACGCATGGCTTCGGCCGCTAACTGCTTGTGGGATGCGTCACGCCACATGATGGCCGCGCAGGACTCTGGGGTAATCACAAAGTAAAGAGCATTCTCGAGAATAAGGACGCGATCACTGACGGCTAGCGCCAATGCGCCTCCCGATCCTCCCTCGCCGCTGATTACTGAAATGGTTGGCACGCGCAACCGCGACATTTCGAGAAGATTGCGCGCAATCGCCTCTGCCTGGCCCCGCTCTTCTGCCCCTAGGCCGGGGAAAGCTCCAGGAAGATCGATAAAGCTGATCACCGGCCGCCCAAATTTTTCGGCGATCTTCATGGCTCGGAGCGCCTTGCGGTATCCCTCCGGATGGGGCATACCGAAGTTGCGACGCACCCGCTCTCGGGTTGAGCCGCCCTTGCGGTTGCCAATAACCAACACCTCTTCACCTGCCAGCTTGGCCATACCGCAGGCCACTGCTTCGTCGTCGCCAAAGAAGCGATCACCGTGAATTTCACTGAAGTCGGTGAATATGTGTTCGATGAAGTCCATGGGGTAGGGCCGCTGGGGATGTCGCGCCCGTTCAATCCTCATCCACGCCGGCGATACCGCCTGCGCCTCAATGGAAATCCCTGTTTCCTTTTCGCTCATCTGTTCCTTGTTGTTCAATCCGGCGCGGCTCAAGACTGGCGCTACGACCACCAATGATGATTTTACGGGGTGAAAGTCGTTGGGACAAATGCAAGAAATGAATAGAGGGTGCAACTCCTCAGTCTGCTACCCTTATCTAAACTATTCTAAGCACTTCACTCATCTGTTTGTGAGCAAAAAGGATTTCTTTTGGGCTGGGCCGCGCTTTTCGCTATTGCATTTTCTCTTTCGCTGGATGCCTTTGCAATGGCGACTGTTGCAGGCATTTCCCTGGGAGAGCCATCACGACGGCAGCGTTTCCGTCTGAGTTTCCACTTTGGAGTTTTTCAGGCGATGATGCTTACAGGTGGATGGTGCTTAGGCAGCGTCGTTGCACACCTGTTAAATGGACTCGACGCCTGGGTAGCCTTCGCGCTGCTGGCTCTGGTTGGCGGAAATATCGTGCGCAACGCACTTCGCGGCGAACAGGGTGGACGCCGTAAATTCGATCCGACGCGCGGCTGGGAGTTGGTCTTCCTTTCTGTAGCCTCTAGTCTCGATGCGCTTGCGGTCGGCGTTTCTCTTGCGATGGTCAACTCTCTCATCATCCGCTCTGCGCTCGTCGTCGGCATTGTCTCCTACGGCATGACACTGCTGGGCATGGTGATTGGCAAGAGAATCGGCGGAGTCTGGGGACGCCGCTGTGAGTTTGTCGGCGGCCTTGTTCTGATTGCTATTGGAGTTTATATATTGCGTCCGGCGCTGCGGGCGCTCCGTTTCTAGACGCTCTTTGCTTGATATGCCTCCTGAGCGGACAAAACTGACGGCCATCCTAATCGGAGCCTGCTCTGGCCTATACCGCTGTCTAATCCCGGAAGCTACCTTGCGCCGTTCATGAGATTCGCCCTCTGCGTGGCAAGACGGCTGACAGCATCGCCCTGCTTGACCATCTCCATCACCGAGAAGCCTTTTTCCGCTAACGCCCCTGTGGGGCAGGCCTGAACGCATTTGCCGCAACCCGTGCAATTGCTTGCCTTGCCCCAATCATCCTTGAGGTCGCTGACAATGCGCGAGTAAACTCCTCGTGAGGCAACCTCCCACACATGCGCTCCTTCCACCTCCGCGCACACTCGCACACAGCGCGTGCACAGTATGCAGCGATTCTGGTCGAGAACGAAGCGCGGATGCGTCATATCCACCGTCATCCTCGGATTGTTGTAGGAGTAACGCACATGAGTTATGCCGAGTGAACGGGCCAGCGACTGCAGCTCGCAATGACCGTTGGAAACGCACGCCGAGCAGATGTGGTTTCGTTCCACAAGCAAAAGCTCGACGGCCATCCTTCTATATTGTGTGAGCTTGGCCGAGGCTGTCTTGATCGACATGCCTTCCTGAATCGGCGTGGTGCAGGCCGGCAGCAGCCGATCGGTGCCGGCAAGTTCTACCATGCACACGCGGCAGGCCCCTACAGCGCTCAATCCCTTCAAGTAGCAGAGTGTTGGAATCTGCTTCCCGTTGGCCTGGGCCGCTTCCAGAATGCTCTGCCCTTCCCTTGCGGTCACCAGTTCACCATCAATCCGGACGGAAATAGTTTTAGTCGGCACGGCAGGCACTCCTTTTCTCCACAAATTAATTGGCGGTGATGGTCGCTCTTAAATCGCAACGAAGGCAGCGGCGGCACTCTTCCAGCGCTTCTTTTGGATCGAGACCTGCAACCACTTCCTGCTGCGAACGAACCCTGAGTGCTGCGGGCAGGTCGTGCGCGGCATGACGGCGGCTGAGACTCGGCTCTCCCGGCGCCTTGTGGTTATATTCGAAGTCCGGGAATAGTTTCTCCCACCGTTGTTCACCCATCAGCCGCTCGTCCATCTTTTGGGCTGCTTGTTTGCCGCAGCTCATGGCGTTCGACACGTTCGATGCGCCGGTAATCACATCGCCGCCCGCATAAAAATTGCGTCGGCTGGTCTCATAC
>JBAPYY010000468.1:0-2360 GCA_049284975.1 Occallatibacter sp. | reverse complement strand
CAGTGGGAGTGCTCTTACGAGAGGCTGAATAACCGCTGGGAAGCGAGAGGCGGAAAAGAAGATGCCGGACAGAATCCACATTGGGAGCATTACAAGGTTCATCAGTCCCGAAACCGCTTCCGTCGTCCTGGCTCGTGACGAGACCAATAACCCGAGCGCGGAAAATGCGAGTGAAGTGAGAACGCACACGAAGCCCAACTGCCACAGCGACCCGCGAAACGGCACACCGAAAACCATACGGGCGAATCCAAGAAACACGACGATCTCGATCACCAGCATCACGAGCCGCGACAACAGGAACGACGCCAAGTATTGCCATCGCGGCATGGGTGAAGCAACCATTCGCTTGAGAAGCTTCTTCTGGCGGGCATCGACAATGGCAAATCCCAATCCCCACATTGCCGACCCCATCAGGTTCATGCCCAGGAGACCTGGCACTACAAAATCGATGTACTGTGAGCCGGTCTCATGCACCAGGGCATTTTCTGCATGAACCGCATCATGCTGTCCTGCCGCTGCTTGAATCGCTCGGTCCGCCAGAAGCCGCGCCGTACGTGCATCGGGATTTGTATCGTCGAACTTGTACTCGACACCGTCCGGCCTCTGGATGGCGAGAAGCAGGATATTCTGTGTCGCCAACGCCTTCGCGCCGGCAGTTTCGTCCATTGTTGTCGCAGTCAGTCCCTTGTCGCTGGACAGGGCTTGTGTCAGTTGGGTTGTCGTAGCGCCCACTTGTAGCACATCAGCCGGCCGATTTCGAAAGGCGATTCCAAGTCCAGCGGCGAGGAGAATTGGGAAGATGAATATCCAAAAGATCGCCTCCGGCTCGCGCAGAAATAGCAGGAACCGCACCGCTGTCAGTTGATAGAGAGAACTTTGTTGCAGCCTATTCATCGCGCAGATTCCTTCCAGTCAGCCCTACAAATACGTCTTCGAGAGTTGCAGAGTGCGTGCGAAACTCGCTCAGATGCAGCCCCTGCTCGGAGAGCGCGGCAAAGATGCGTGGCACAGCTAAATGCAGTTCCTCGACTGAAAGCTGGTGCAATCCTGCATCTACGCGGTGCGACTGAATTCCTGGAATCGCTTTCAGCGTCGCAGCATTGATTTCATTTTCGCCAGATGCGTGGGAGGTCACAGCAAATTCGACAATGTGCTCCCCACCCAGCGTCGCAATCAGTTGTTGCGGAGTTCCCAACGCGATGATCCGCCCATGATCCATGATCCCGACCCGGTCACACAACCGTTCCGCCTCTTCCATATAGTGTGTGGTCAGGATAATGGTGCGCCCCGTCTGCTTCAGTTGGTCCACCAGATCCCATAAGTGACGCCGCGCCTGTGGATCGAGTCCGGTTGTAGGCTCATCAAGGAAGAGCAGTTCAGGATCGCCGACCAGCGCGCAGGCCATTGCCAGCCGCTGCTTCTGCCCGCCCGACAGTCCTCCCACGCGCGATCTGCGCTTCTCCTCAAGCTGGGCAGTCTGGATAGACTCATTCACCGAAATTCCGCGCCGGTAAAAGCTGCGAAAGAGCCGCAACGTCTCATCGACCGTCAGCTTGTCAGGGAACTGCGTCTCCTGCAGTTGAATCCCGATGCGTTGGCGTAACTCGTTTGCACCGGTGTGCCAGTTCAATCCCAGGAGTTCGACGGCGCCGGCGTCGGGTACGGTCAGCCCCTCGCATATCTCCATGGTCGTCGTCTTGCCCGCTCCATTCGGACCGAGTAACCCGAAACACTCACCCCGAGCAACATCCAGGTCCAGACAATCTATGGCAATGACATCCGCGAAGGTCTTCCGAACGCCGCGCAGCGAAAGCGCAGAGACGCTTCTATCTTGGATGGGAGTCAATACAGCGGCAGTTCGTGGCACAGTCAACACATTCAGTCCTCGCCTAAGACTAAAACGAAATCCCTCCCGGCATCAAAGACATTACGATTAATTTGAAAGGGCACGACTTCAAAACCTGCCCTCAGCTTGTCGAAGAATTCTGCTCTTGGGACCTCACAATGCAGGCCCATCTCTGCGCCACAAAACTTTCACGTAGAGAAAACGCGAAGATAGCTCAGGCCGGGGTCCACGCGGACAGGTCTTCGTCCGTGGGCTGGCAGGGCGAAACCCTGGAACAGCACGCTTCGAATTGCGGTTACCACCGCCCGTTCGAAGCCCTGGTTGTTCGAATTGAGCTTGTGGTAGGCTCATAGATAGAGCCTTTGGGCTGTTATGTGCTATCCCCTTTACTCGTCTATCCGGCGAAGTAAGTACGCAGAGACCTAAATGAATCAAACAGCATCTCTTAAGTACCTCTTCCTCGAGCGGAGAAGGCGACCGTGAAGGATCAGGATGCCAAAGGGCGACAAATCGT
>JBAPYY010000467.1:0-1573 GCA_049284975.1 Occallatibacter sp. | reverse complement strand
GGAATGGAACTGCTTTAGGATTCTTGAAAGTGTGGAGTGACGAATGAAGAGCGTAGATCGGGATTGTGGCTCGGATGGACACGCGGAATTCCGTTGGCTTTTCGCCTATTTTTTCGTGGCTCTTGGGACAATTCGCATCTTCGCCAAAATAAGGGGAGGTATTCATCTCCATGGATTGCCCTACACGCTCTTTGATATTGCTTTAGTTTCTTTGCTTTTCATGTCCCCGTTGATATTTGCTCTTCTATTCAGGAGATATATCCGGAGTGCTCTGAAAGAAGAACTTGTTAGTGAAAGAGTGGCTGGGAACTGCGAATACTGGATCGGACAACTGATTGGGGTTGTTTATTTTGCGTTTTTCTGGTTTTCTGAGCGATTAGCCATAGGTTAAGGTGTGGTGGAATGAAGACTGTCGAAGAAATCAAGGCGATGATCGAGGCGGCCGTGCCAGGCGCGACGGTGGAGATTGTCACAAACCCCAGCGTTTCCGGGCAGCACTCGCTCAGGCTTGCGCCCGGCTATGCGGTCGAGGTCGCGAAGTTTTTGCGCGACGATGCGGAACTCAGGCTCGATTTCCTCTCGAACGTCACCGGCGTTGACTGGCCGGGCAAGGAAGTGGCCGAGAAGGTGACGGTGACCCGCCAGGTCACGAAGACTGTTGACGGCGTCGAGCAGAAAGTGGAAGAGACGATCGAAGAGACGCGAAAGCGCGTCGAGTCGGGGTTTCTCGAAGTGGTTTATCACCTGTACTCGATGGAGAAAAAGCACGGGCCAGTGGTTTTTAGGATGCGCACCGTGAACCGTGCGGACCAGGTGGAGTTGCCTTCGCTGACGGCCGTCTGGCGCTCGGCAGAGTTTCAAGAGCGAGAAGTTTTCGACCTCTACGGCGTCATTTTCACAGGGCATCCTGACCTGCGGCGGTTGCTGATGTGGGATGCCTTCAAGGATTTCCCCATGCGCCGGGATTATGTAGAGCCGGACGACTTCGAGTACGAGCCGACGGCGCACGATGCTGTGTTGAAACGGGCCCAGGCGCGACAATCCGCGGCATCCGGTCAGTCCGTTGAAGAAGGCCAGCGAGGAATGGGGGCCAGCCAATGAGCGACTCCCAGACCCATTTTGCAAACGCTGCGGAAAAACTAGAAGGCCAAAAGCTCGAGGGCTGGAATCGTCCCGCGGTTATTGAACCAAACGGCGACGGCGAGTTGCTGGAAGTGGCCATGGGGCCGCATCATCCCTCGACGCACGGCGTCTTCCGCATGGATGTGGCGCTGGACGGGGAACGCGTGATCCGGCTCAAGCCGGTCTTCGGCTACCTGCATCGCAATCACGAGAAACTGGGCGAAGGACAAAGCTATCTGGCTTCGATGCCTTATACCGACCGGCTGGATTACATCTGCCCGATCACCAATAACTGGGCCTATGCGCTGGCTGTTGAAAAACTCACTGGCCAGGAGGTTCCCGAGCGCGCCGAGTACCTGCGCGTCATTCTGGGCGAGTTGACGCGCTTCCAGAATCACGCCTCGTCCATCGGCTTTTTGATTCAGGAGATGGGCGCCAGCGGCACGCCGCT
>JBAPYY010000466.1:0-5097 GCA_049284975.1 Occallatibacter sp. | reverse complement strand
CCCGCTCTGCTGGCCCATTTGCACGCCATCGGTGTGAACTCATTCTTTGCCCTTGGATCGAGCCAGGACTTCGCTGACTCAAACTCCGTGATCAGCTTCTATGGCGCTGGTGGCCTGGGCCTACCGGAACGCGACTACTACACGCGTACCGACGCCAAGTCCGTCGAAACACGCCAGCAATACGTCGCTCACGTGCATAAAATCTTTGCACTCGCCGGCGAGTCGGAGGCGCAAGCCGCCCAGGACGCCGAATCCGTGCTGGCTATCGAAACGCGCCTGGCCAAGGCCTCGCTCACCATCACCGAACAGCGCGATCCGCAGAACCTGAATCATCCCACTGACCTCTACAGCTTCTCAAAAGATCTGTCGCACTTTTCGCTTGCCGAGTATGTGATCGCTGCGCATGCGCCTTCCGCTGGAAAAGCCAATGACATGGAGCCAAAGTTCTTTGCCGAGTTCAACGCGCTTCTCTCCGATACCCCCATCGGCCAGATCAAGACATATCTGCGCTGGCACCTGCTCCACGCCTATGCCGGAACCAGCCTGCCGGAGAGCTTCGATCACGAAGACTGGAATTTCTACTCGCACACACTCAACGGTGCCGAGAAGCAACAGGAGCGCTGGAAGCGCTGTACCGCCCGCGTGGATGAGGAACTGGGCGAGGCGCTGGGGCAGGTGTACGTCGCGCGCTACTTCCCCCCGGCCGAAAAGCAACGCACCCTGGAGATGACGCTCTCTATCGAGCAGGCCATGGACAAAGATCTCGACAGGCTCGACTGGATGAGCGCCGCTACCAAAGTCAAAGCCAAAGAAAAACTGCACTCTGTGATGAACAAGATCGGCTACCCGGACAAATGGCGCGACTACTCAACTCTCTCAATTGTGCGCGGCGACGCATTGGGCAACCAGATGCGCGCTCACGAATTCGATGTCGCGCGCGATTTGGCCAAGATTGGCAAGCCGGTGGACAAGGGCGAGTGGCAAATGACGCCGCCCACCGTAAATGCTTACTACGATCCACAAATGAACAACGTGAACTTTCCCGCAGGCTATTTGCAGCCGCCGTTTTTCAGCGGCAAAGAGGACGACGCGGCCAACTACGGCGACATGGGCTCGACCATCGGCCACGAGCTGACCCACGGGTTCGACGACGAAGGCCGCCAATTTGACAAGGACGGAAACCTGCTGAACTGGTGGACCAAAAGCGACGAAGAGAAATTCAACGATCGCGCTGAGTGCATGGTTCGCCAATACGACGCCATCGAAGCGGTTCCCGGCGTTCACCTCAACGGCAAGCTCACGCTGGGCGAGAATCTCGCTGACCTGGGTGGCCTGTGGCTGGCGTGGGAGGCGTGGCTCGACAAGGCAGCGGCCGCTCACCTTGACATGAGCGCTACGGAAGACGGTTACACACCGGAGCAGCGATTCTGGATCGCCTACGCACAGCAGTGGTGCACGCAAACGCGGCCTGAACGCCTGAGAACCCAGGCACAAACCGATCCCCACGCTCCCGACGAGTACCGCACCAACACTGTGCTGCAGGATTTGCCGGAGTTCGCCAAAAGCTTCAGTTGCAAGAAGACGGCGGCGATGGTGAATCCAAAGCCGTGCCGGGTGTGGTGATTCCAAACCCGTTGAAAACACAAAGGCCCACCATGACGATGGGCCTTCCTCTTTTCGAGCTAGGGGCTGGAAGCTAGCGGCTACCCTTTCCCAATCACCCGCGCCAACGTTGCGCCAATCTCTGCCGGCGAAACAACCACGTGAATCCCCGCAGCTGTCATGGCTTTCATCTTGTCGGCTGCGGTACCTTGCCCGCCGCTGATGATCGCGCCCGCGTGGCCCATGCGGCGTCCGGGAGGCGCGGTCTGTCCGGCGATGAAGCCAACCACCGGCTTCTTCACGTGCTGCCTGACGAACTCCGCTGCCGCCTCTTCAGCTGACCCGCCGATCTCACCAATCATAATGATGGCTTCGGTCTCAGGATCATCGTTGAACATTCGCAGCGCGTCGATATGCGTTGTGCCAATGATCGGGTCGCCGCCAATGCCTATGCCGGTCGATTGGCCGATTCCGCGCTGCGTGAGCTGATACACAGCCTCATACGTCAATGTTCCGGAGCGGGAGACAATGCCAATCGAACCTTCTTTATGAATGCGGCCCGGCATGATGCCCACCTTGGCCTTTCCGGGCGAGATGACGCCGGGGCAGTTGGGGCCAAGCAACCGCGACTTCGAGTTCTTGAGCTTGGCCCACACCTTCACCATGTCCAGCGTGGGAATGCCCTCGGTGATGCAAACAATCAGCGGAATCCCCGCGTCTTCCGCTTCGAGAATCGCGTCGGCAGCAAACGGCGGCGGAACAAAAATCATTGTTACGTTGGCGCCGGTCTTCTCCACGGCATCTGCCACGGTGTTGAATACCGGCCAGCCTTCATGCGTCGTCCCACCTTTGCCGGGAGTTACCCCGCCGACAACTTTAGTGCCGTACTCCGCGCAGCTCATGGCGTGGAAAGTGCCTTCCTTGCCCGTAATTCCCTGAACAATCAGTCGAGTATTCTTATCAACTAAGACCGCCATGCTATGCCCCCACGCTTGCTGCAGCTTTCACTACTATTTCCGCTGCGTCCTTCATTGTTTCTCCCACTAGAAAATTGAGCCCTGAAGCTTTGAGAATCTTCCGGCCTTCTTCCACGTTCGTCCCTTCCAATCGGAGCACAATGGGAACCTTCACATTCAAATTGCGCGCTGCTGCTACCACTCCGGTAGCCAGCCGATCCACGCGCAGAATCCCTCCGAAAATGTTAATAAGGATAGCCTTCACGTTCGCATCAGCGAGCAGAATTTCAAACGCGTGCTCTATCTGCTCCTGAGTTGCGCCGCCGCCCACATCAAGAAAATTCGCAGGGCTGCTGCCGGCGTACTGAATAATGTCCATCGTCGCCATCGCCAGACCTGCGCCGTTGACCATGCAGGCAATCGAGCCGTCGAGCTTGATGTAATTGAGTGCGTACTTGCTGGCTTCCACCTCGAGCGGGTCCTCTTCGGCCGTGTCGCGCAGCACCTTGATCTCGGGATGGCGAAAGATCGCATTGTCGTCGAAGGTAATCTTGGCGTCCAGCGCGAACAGCTTGTCGTCTTTTGTTGTGATAAATGGATTGATCTCCACCAGCGAGGCGTCGGTGTCAACGAAGGCCTTGTACAAGCTTTGGAAAAAGGCGACCGCCTGGTTGATCTGCGCAGCCTTGAGCCCCAGAGCAAAGGCCAGCTTGCGCGCCTGCCAAGCGCCCAGTCCGATTGCCGGATCGATGCTCTCCTTGAAAATTGCCTCGGGAGTCTTCGCGGCCACCACTTCTATCTCCATGCCGCCGGCCTGCGAGGCCATGAACACCAGCTTGCCCGTTGTCCGGTCCAGCACAATGCCCAGATAAAGCTCGCGGTCGATGTTTGCCGTCTCTTCAATCAGCAACCGCTGGACTTTTTGTCCCTGTGGGCCTGTCTGGTGTGTCACCAGCGTCATGCCGAGAATATTCTTGGCATAAAGCTCGGCCTCTTCGCGCGTGCGTGCCACTTTCACACCGCCGCCCTTGCCGCGTCCTCCAGCGTGAATCTGCGCCTTGACGACGACGCCCGAGGCGCCCTCGGCAAATAGTTTGCGGGCCACTGTCGAGGCTTCTTCGAGCGTATTGGCCACTTCGCCCCTGGGCACGGCTACGCCGTATTTCGCCAGGATTTCCTTTGCCTGAAACTCGTGGATCTTCATTGAATAGGGCCGTCCTGTTCGCTGTCATGGGGAATCGGAACCGGCCCCGGAGGGTTCCGGGAGGTCGATGCCGTGTCAGCGGTACACAAATACTATCCTGCCCGCCAAATAACCGGCAAACGGCCGTTTGTGCACAAATGTTTGCGGCACGCTTCGCCGCATCGCGCCGTTACCATAGAAGGATATGGATTCGTTAAAACAGCTTTTGAAGCCGCTCGCCGAGGATGGCGCGGCATTGACCCGCGAACAGGCCGCCCACGTCCTCGAAGAAATCCTCTCCGGCGATGTGCCTGAGGTGGAAACCGCTGCGTTGCTCACTGTTCTTGCCACGCGTGGCGAACAAGCTCCGGAACTGGCTGGTTTTGTCGATGTCATGCGCCGGCGCGTCACGACGTTGCCCTTTACGGACGAAGAGCGCGACGAACTGGTGGACGCAGTCGGCACTGGCGGCGGAGGGCCGCTGACCTTCAACATCTCTTGCGGCGCGGCTCTGGTGGCTGCTGCCGCGGGAGCTAAAGTCGCCAAGCACGGCAACCGCGCGGTCACTTCCCTCTGCGGCGCCGCCGACGTGCTCGAAGCCCTGGCCGTGCCCATCGAGCTGGGTCCGGAGTTGGCCGTCGAGTGCCTGCGCGAAACCGGCTTCGTCTTCCTTTTCGCGCCGCTCTATCATCCGGCCATGAAGGCCCTTGGGCCACTGCGCCGTGCGCTTGGATTTCGCACCATCCTCAATCTCTGCGGCCCGCTGACCAACCCCGCCGGCGCGCGTGCGCAGGTCATTGGAGTGCTCGCTCCCAGCCGAGTCCTTTTGGTGGGCCGCACGTTGGCTGCTCTCGGAGCGAGGCGCGCTTTCGTCGTTCACGGCACCGACGGCATTGACGAGCTGACCACGACAGGCGAATCCATCGTCGCGCGCGTCGAGGAATCGGAGACCGGCGAATGTACCCTGAAAGCTGCCCGCGTCACGCCGGAGATGGCCGGCCTGCCTCGCACCACGCTCGAGCACTTCATTGGAGGCGACGTGAAGACCAACTCGATGCTGCTCTACAACGTGCTCACCGGCATCCCCGGCGCGCGGCGCGACATTGTTCTGCTCAACGCCGCCGCGACCCTCGTAGCAGCGGGCCTGGCCGGCGATCTCAAGGAAGGCGTCCGTCTCAGCGCTGAAGCCATCGACTCCGGCCAGGCAGCCGCAACCCTTGCCAAGCTGCGCGAATTTGGAGCAAAGCACGCGGTGAAACAGTAACAGACGAAACGCCTGCGGCTGAAAATTTTCACACTATCCTGCAAGATTCTGGATCGTCTACGTTCAAGGGATGAAGGAGGTCGATCTATGTC
>JBAPYY010000465.1:0-1641 GCA_049284975.1 Occallatibacter sp. | reverse complement strand
AAGCTCAGATGTTCACTAAGTCAGAAGCCGGAGTTGGGAAACCAACTCCGGCTTCTGTGTAATAGCCACGCGAGATCAGCGCCCGCCGTAAAAATCGAACAGGCTGAACAGGTCGTCGAGAGCAGGGCTGTTAACCGGTACATAAGGGTTGTCGGGCACAGCAATGGGGTTGGGGAAGTTGTCGCGGCTGCGCTTGGTGATGGGGCCGAGTCCCCAATTGGCTTCAATGAATTTGATAATCGAAACGTGATCTGCGTATTCATGGGCAATGTGACCCGGGCGCGAATACGGAGACACCACGATCAGAGGAATGCGGGTGCCGTCGCCGAAGTAGTCGAGCGGTTGAACGTAGCCCGAGTCGTAGTAGCCGCCGCCTTCGTCCTCGGTGATAAAGATCGCGGTTGTAGCCCAGAGCTTGGGATTTGCCTGAACTTCGTCAATGATCTTTTTGCAGAACGATTCGAACAGGTCCAGCTTGGGAGAAGCCGGGTGGCCATCGACCAGTCCGCTTGGCTTGACGATGGAGACTGCGGGCAATGTGTTGTTGGCGATATCGCTGTAGAGATTCGCAGTGTCCTGGATATGAGCAGTGCGAACAGCGGCGTTGGCCATGATCGAAGTGTCGTACTGGAAGGGATTGCAAATGTTGCAATACTCATCCGTCAGTGCGCCCACTGCTCCGTAGTTGAGCTGGTAGGGGTCGGGAACGTAGTTGTTCCACTGATCGCCATAATACTTCCATGAAATATTCGCTGCGATCAGTGAATCGCCGATGCTCGGCACCGAGGAGGGCGGAATGTGTATGCGAGACGGTCCCCACGCTCAGATCTGTGAGCTCATTTTTCAAGTGCAGGATCACCAGGTCGCCGGGGCTGACACGCAAATTGGGGGACTCGTGCCCCTCTTCATCGATGTAGCAATAGCGAACAGAACCATCGGGATCAGCCACATCGCGGATTGTCAGCTCCACGTTCAGCACGCCGTTTTTGCTGTGCAGGTCCGCCGGCTCTTCGACGATACTTCCGGGCACCGGGCGTGGACATACATCTTTTGTGGACTGTGCAATCAAGGGCTGATTTGCAACGCAGACAGCATATGCAACAACCGCTACCAGAGAACTGCAAAATGATATTTTCATGGAAAAATAGTTGCTCTCAGCCTTGGAACGGGTTGATTCCAACCCGGGAACCCGCGGCCAGGCCGATGCTCAATCAGTTTTCGCCTTCAACGTTAAAATCCCGTGAAAGGAGCTCAAACTTTGATGGATTCATTCCTCGTTGTTTAATCGCGCCTAGCTTTGGGTGAAATCTTGCCTGGGACTGAATGGATTCGGAAGCGGTAAACCATTCAGTGCCGGCAATGTGCGCTTTCAGCGTTGTGGCCGGTTAGGTGCGATTCGTATTTTTCTTAACTGGATGATTGGCAAGGTCCTTTTTGTGAAGCTTAATAAGGCCTTCAATCAGTTCTCCGATCAGTTCAAGAAGGTGCCTTCGAGTTCTCTCGCTTAGCTGAAGGAATTGAAATCCAACCAAACCTTTTGATCGAATTGCTCGTACGTTCGCGCGCACGCGGAACGGCGTCTGGTTGACGTTAAAGATCAACTCGACTATCTCGTCCACGGCGAGGTCAAGTGGTCCCTTC
>JBAPYY010000464.1:0-9017 GCA_049284975.1 Occallatibacter sp. | reverse complement strand
CGATCCTGGAATGCACACGTTATCGGCCTAACCCGGATATCTTCTCCGTGATGCCAAAGGGCGACAAGATCAAGCCCCAAAAGTAAAAGGCCGCTGGAAGCGGCCTTTTACTCTAAAATTGAGCGATTCGCCCGGTTAACACGTTCGTCCGGCGCCCCAACCACTCACAAATAGTATCGGCTCAATTCGAGAAATTAGTCAAGCATTTAATCGGCTTCAATCGCCTGCCTCACACCCTTGACAGCCACCTCAGAGGTGGCATTTGGGAGCCTCGGCCTCTTCACCCGCTTCGAGTTTGGCCAGCCATGCATCCGCCTCTTCGGCGGTCGAGTGCAAGCCGGTAGCCTGATAATCTTTCCAGGCTGTCAGCGCATCTTGCAAAAACAGTTCGCGCTTCCTTCTGTGCGCCATAGGTCGTTCAACCATTCCGCACCGCCCGCTGCTCTGTCAAATACCCCAGCCACTCCTCCATCCCCGCGCCGGTTTTGGCAGACGTCTCGAAGATGCGAATCCCTGGGCGTATCTCGTTGATATTCTTAAGCGCCAGATCGCGGTCGAAGCCGCATGGCCCGGCGATGTCCATTTTTGTGATGACCGCGGCGTCGGCGGAGTTGAACATGGTGGGATACTTCAGCGGCTTGTCCTCGCCCTCGGTCACAGAGAGCAGGGCCACGCGAATCTTCTCGCCCAGGTCGTAGCTCGACGGGCAAACCAGGTTGCCGACATTCTCAATAAACAGATAGTCGAGTCCCCCGAGCGCCACACCCTCCCATCCGTCCAGATGCTTGCCGATCATCTCCGCGTCCAGGTGGCAGATTCCGTGGGTGTTGATCTGGCGTACTGGAGCGCCGCTCGCCGCCAGCCGCCGCGCATCATTATCCGTTTCGAGATCACCGACCAGTGCCGCCACGCGAGAGCCGCGCGACTTCAACTCTCGCAACGTCCATTCGAGAAAGGCGGTCTTGCCCGTGCCGGGGCTGGAAACCAGGTTCAGCACCAGCACGCCGGCAGCCGTGTAGCTTTGGCGAAGGCCAGCAGCCAGTTCGTCATTCTTCTTGAGTATTCCCCGCCGCAGTTCAACTATTCGGGTGGTCATGCCGTCTCCTCAACCTTATCCTTCTCGTCAATCTCGATTGACTCAATCTCCAACTCGCGACCCTGGCGTATCTCACCGCATAACTGGCCGCAGCGCGGGCAGCGAAAGCTCTGCACGCCGTCCAGTTCTGCATCCTGCGCACAGCGCTCGCAATGAACCACCACCGGCAGCACATTCACCACCAACAGGGAGCCTTCCAGTGGTGTTCCCTCTGACGCGATACTGTAGCAGAACTCGAGCGACTCTGGGACCACCGACGCCAGAGCGCCCACGCGCAGCCGCACCTCGAGGACTCGCGCGCCGGGGTAGGCTGTCACCGACTCGGTCACAGACTCCACGATGCTGGTCACAATGGAAAGTTCATGCATTCAAGTTAAATTTTACGCTTGGGCCTCGCATCGCCATTGCAGCGACGTATTTGCGGCATCTTGCGCGTGCCACTGCCGCCTTGCTCCGGTAGACTGGGAGGGCGATGAAGATGAACGACAGAATTCAAAGCGCCGCGCTAATAGCCGGACTGGCGACAGGTGCGCTCCTCACCGGCTGCGGAACTCCGGGCGCGCCGCAACCGCCCTCGCTCAATCTTGCGGACCGTGTCACCGACCTGGTCGCCAACCGCTCGGGCAGCCAGGTTTCACTCACCTGGACCATGCCCAAAAAGAACACCGACAAGCTGCTGCTGAAGGGCAATATCACGGTGCGCGTCTGTCGCAAAGAGGGCGCGGGAGCCTGCGTTCCGGCTGGAGCTGACCTTTCGTTTGCACCCGGAGCCAACGGCGCGTTCACTGATACGCTGCCTGCCGCCCTGGCGACAGGCGCGCCGCGTTCGCTGAGCTACTTCGTCGAATTGAGAAACCGCAACGGCCGTTCGGCGGGCCTGTCGGATGCCGCAGACGTGCTGGCCGGCGAAGCGCCCGCGCCAGTGACGCATCTGACCGCCGAGGTGCGCAAGCAGGGAGTGGTCCTGCACTGGGCGCCGGTCACAGAGCTGGAATCATCCTCAGTTCGGCTGCACCGCAAGCTGCTGACCCCGCCGGCTGCCAAGCCCCATGAGGGATTGCTTGCGCCCTCGACGGAGCCGCTGGAGCAGAACTTGCTGGTGGATAACTGCGCGCGGGAAGGGCGCGCGGGCGACTGCCGCGCCGTGGATAAGCAGATTCGCTCCGGCCAGAGCTACGAATACCGCGCTCAGCGCGTGGCGCGCGTAACCGTGGATGGCAAGATGCTGGAACTGGCCGGCGAGCTTTCCGCGCCGGTGCGCGTTGAGGCAGCGGACATTTTTCCGCCCGCAGTTCCCAACGGCGTTGCAGCTGTAGCTATCGAGGGAGAAAACGCATCCCAATACGCAATCGACGTGAGCTGGCAGCCTGTCTCCGAAGCTGAACTGGCCGGTTACATCGTATATCGACGTGAAGGCGACGGCGCATGGCAGCGCATTTCGCCCGTCGAGCCGCTGGTTCCACCAGCCTTTCGTGACGTCCAGGTTATTGCCGGGCATGCTTACCGTTACGCTGTGAGCGCCATCGGCCAGAACGGACACGAAAGCGCCCGCTCCGAAGAGGCTGAGGAGACGGTGCCCAACCCCTGAACAGCTTTGCCGCGCATGAAGGATTTCCAATGAAATATTGCCGCTTTCTATTCGAAAATCAAACCTGCTACGGCGTGGTCGAAGATCGTGCTGGCGAGCCCTGGATCGTCGACCTTACCCGCGCTCCCGAAGAAGACCTGGCCTTCCGCCTGGAGCATGGGCGGACAACCTCATGGAGTTTTGATTTCGAGCCCATGCCCTTCAGCGCCGCGGAACTGCTCGCGCCCGTTACGCCCTCGAAGATCGTCTGCGTGGGCCGCAATTATCGCGATCACGTGAAGGAGCTGGGACACGAACTGCCCGCCGAGCCGCTGCTGTTCCTCAAGGCGCCTTCGTCGCTGCTCGCGCCAGGAGGCGTGGTGCGCATGCCCGCCGTTTCCGCTCGCGTGGATTTTGAAGGCGAGCTGGCGCTGGTCATCGGCCGCCGCGTTCGCAACCTGAAAGAAGAAGATTGGCGCTCGGCCGTCCGCGGCTACACCGTTGCCAACGACGTGACCGCCCGCGACCTGCAAAACAAGGACGGCCAATGGAGCCGCGCCAAGGGCTTCGACACTTTTTGCCCCGTCGGTCCCTTGGTGAGCGACGAACTGGACCCCGAAGCTGGACTCACGCTCGAAACCCGCGTCAATGGCGAGCTGCGCCAGCACGGCTCGACCCTCGACTTCATCTTTCCAATTCCAAAATTGCTAAGTTACATTACCGCCGCGATGACTCTGGAAGCCGGCGACCTTGTGCTGACCGGAACGCCCGCCGGAGTGGGTCCGCTCAAGGCAGGGGATTGCGTCGAGGTGAGTATCAATGGCGTTGGTACGCTCACGAATACATTCCAGCCGGAATAATACTTGCTGTCGAAAATAGAATCTCAGTGCAGACGATAGGTTTCAGCCGGAATCGGAACTGGCTCTCCAACCTTGGGCGCCTCGATCCTGGCGGCGCCATGCAGCCCCGTTCCAGTTACATTGTTGATATTGATTAGCGGTCCCGCAAAGCCTTTCACGTTGATATTCCTGATCTCCGCATTGCGAACATTTGCCAGATAAATTCCTTTGGCGCATGTTCCTGTTATGCCGGAGAGCACAAGTCCATCCAGAGGCTTATCGGGATGGATCGCAGTCCCGTCCACGAGAATCGGCGCATCTGCGACGTGAATGTTGGAGAAGCGAAAGTTTCTTGCGGTTGGGATGCCTTCTCTTCCCGGCACGGGCGATTCGTCCTGCTTGCCACTGCTCAGCAGATTGAAACGAATCAGTCCTCCCTGGGTTCCTGAGACATCAAGATCGTTGGCAATAATGTCTTCAATGAATGCGCCGCGTCCGGGCCGGCTCTTGATGTAAAGTGCAAAAGTCCTGGCGCCGGTAAACTTGCAGTGCTCAATGTGAACGCCGCGAATACCGCCGGAGGTCTCGCTGCCGATGCCGATGCAGGCAAAAATCGAATCTGCAAAAGTGCAATTGGAGATATGCACGTCTTCGGTTGGTTTATGCATAAGATAGCCTTCGCTGCCGCGGCCAGACTTGAGCGAGATGCAGTCGTCCCCAGTGGAAATATCGCAGCCGTCGATTCGAACGTGTTTGCATGAGTCCACATCAATGCCATCTCCATTGCCGCCGGTCGAACGAATGGTCAGATTCTTGATGAGAATATTTTCGCAGCAGGTGGGATGCAGCGACCATATCCCGTGATAGCTGGTGGAGAATCCCTCCAGGTGAATATCGTTGCAGTTTATCGGCTCTACCAGCGTGGGCCGCCGCACCTTGATCTGCGAGTTCGAGGGTCCGTTGACCGGCGAATAACCAATAATCTTCCCCGGTCCAACAATGCCAATATGCTCAGCATCAATCGCATAAATCAGCGCAATATGCCCTGGTATCCATTTTCCTTCCCAGCGAACCTGGGTAACTGGATAGTCTGCGTAATCGAAACTTCCCGTGATCGTCGCGTCTTGCTCGAAACGCAGAACGACATTCGATTTCAGCTGGATCGATCCGGTCAGATAGTTGCCCGCCGGAACCAGCACCTCGCCGCCGCCCAACACCGAGCAGCGGTCGATGGTCTCCTGAATAGCCGCGGTGTCTTTGGTGGTGCCGTCGCCGGTTGCGCCAAAGTCGCGCACGTTCAGGACAATTTTCGGTCTTGCAGCGACAGGCTTTACGCCGGTACCGCTCTTAGGGCCGGTCTTCGCGGGTTGCTGTGCTTCTGCTGCGCCCATTTTCGGCAGCAATGAAAGTGCTGGAATAGCCAGCAAACTCCGTCCGGTCTTCAATAAAAAATTACGGCGTGCAAGTAAATGCTCTTTCATCTCCGGCGTCTCCAGATAAATAACAATTGTCAAAACCAATCCTAATGCGCAGGACCCGCGAGTACTTTAAGTGGGGTAGAAGTCTGACTAAGATCGTCCGAACCCTGTAGCGGATTTGTCTCCGTCACACGCGCCCCAAGAAAATGAACTAGGTTGGGAATATCGTAGCGCCGCAGAACTCCGGGAATCACATCTTCCGGCGCGCCAATCGGCAACGGTGCATCAATCAAACTGCGATAACTCGTGAGCACATGGTCCACGGTGATGTGCTTCAGGCGTGCATCGAGCACAGAGGCATGGATGAGTACCAAACCCATGTGGCCGCTGGCCACGGCGGTGATCTTGCTGGGATCAACGTCAGTGCGGGCCGCCAGATAATCGATGGCGCGAATTGTATCGTCAACGCGCAACCCGATCAGTGAGCGGCTTACCAGATCAGCGCGCAGGCTCAGCAGGTAAAACGGACCGAGGATCGGCGACTTCATATCGTCGGTTCCCGGAGGCGATGGACGAGGAGTGATCGCCAAAACAAGATTGCCGGCCGCGGCGAGCGAGTTGAACCGCGCTTGATTGGCGCGTGCGATTGGGTCGTCGGCGCGAATTGAATCGGGCACGAGCATCAGCACCGCAGGGTGGCGGCCAGTGCCGGATGAGACGCTCAAGTTGCTTTCTAATTCAGTGCCGGTGTCGGAGGGAAGAACGAGCGGACCAGATTTTGCGGCGAGCAATTCAGATCCGAACTTTGACATGTGGGGAACTGCTTCCGCTCCAGTAGCCTTACGAATCGCTGCTGCAAGCTCTCCACCAGTCATGATCGTGCGGCTGACAGGAGCAACCTTAGTCGCCCGTTTTTTGTTGAGAGTGAAGACGGTCTCGGAGTCAGGGTAGCTGGTAAGAACCTGTCCTGTGGGAGTTACCTGCAAAGCGTCTTTGGGAAGGTCAGTTATCTCAGGTCTGAATCCGCTCGCTCCGGCGGCAACCGGAGGTGAAAGAAGCGGATGCGAATCGATAACTCCAGGCTCCAGATTGCGCATGAAGAAGCTGAGAATATTTTCCATGATGGGAGCAAGCGCGCCGTGGCGGCCCGGCCCTGTGATGAATTGCAGAGCCGCAGTGGGTGCAACCTTATTGGTCGTGTCGGCATTCAGCGCCGGCTCGGTCGGAGTCGGCGGAACAGAAGGCGCCTTGTGGCCAACGGGTTTCCCTGCGCTTGCTGGATCAAATAGGGAGTAGAAACGGCGAGCCTCAATTACGCTCGCGCGAGCGCCGGCAAACGGGAACATATCCGAGTAAGTCGCGATAACCGCGTAAGGACGGGGCGCAGCGAGTTCAATCCAGTCAGGGAAATCGAAACCATAGGAGATAAAGCGCGGAATAGTTTGCTCGCCCTCCTGCGCGCCAATCGCGGGCAGCAGCGTGTCGTACGAAGTGATGTAGCAAGCGACGCCAATCGCGGCAACACGCTTGTCAAGTGCGCCGACCAGCGCACTCATAGCTCCTCCACCGGAGCAGCCGAGAGCGCCGATGCGATTGGAATCAACTTCGGGAAGTTGGGAAAGATAGTCAATGCCGCGCATCGCGTCCCAGAGAACGTAACGGGCAAACGCGTCGCCGATGAGCATCGGCTGTAGGCTGGCCTCGCCGTGTTCGCCGGTGGGACGAGTCGCAAGAGAGACGCCAGGGTTGGCCGGGTCGGGATACTGAAGTCGTTCACCCTGCCCGATGGGGTCGTACGAGAGGACAACAAAACCGTTGCGGGCAAACAGCGCTGCGGTTCTGTAGTCGTCGGCCTTGCCTTGAGGGGTGTGCCCCGGAGTCATCAGAATTGCAGGACGCTTGCCTCCAGCCGCTGAGCCATTTGGAATATAAAGCAGTGCTGTGACAGGGAAGCCCGGCTGGCTGTCGAAGAGAACTTTCTTAATTTCAAATCCATCGGCCTGCATGGAGCCGAGGACTCGGGCATTCAGCGGCGTGCGTTCGGGCAGAGTTCCAATCAGTGCCAGAATCTGTCTGCGGACCATCGCCTGCCGGTCTTCGGCCTCAGCGCGCGTTCGGATTGAGGCAACGCTGGCTGCGCGCGAAGAGGTGAATCCGGCTGCAATGCTGTCCAGAGAACGGGTGAGATGAGTGCGCCCAATCTGTGCGGGGCTATTCGGGTCGGGCTTGGCATTGGAAACTGGGGTCGGACGGACGGGCGGCGCAGTGCTCTGAGCCGCAGCGTAGCTTGCAAGCAGCGCACTGGCGAAGATGACGCGGAGAATAGATGAAATAGTTTTGAGCATCACTCTGCATTGAAACTCTTCTATCACGGGTTGGTCAATCGCTTCCGAACCTTGGAAAGCACAACCTTTCCGCTTCGGTCGTTACAGAAGATAACCCTTCCTTGGCGCACAATCGAAATAATCAGTAGAGCGGGGCCTTGGCTGATCATTGGCCACGGTTTACTGTCCACTGGCCGGGGCCCCCTACCCCCCTCTAAATAAATATATTTAGCCCAAGACTTTGCATATAATTTTAACTTTTCTTGAATCAATGCTTTCCGACAACATTTCTCGCAATAACGCAAGAATGGATTTTGCAGATAATTTCTCTCCTTTCGCCCGGACAAGATAGTTCATCGCGTTGTCATAAGTTTGTTCCACGTGAAACCTTAACCGCTACTGCGAATCCAATTAGCGGTAGACTGGGATCGAAGGCGTTCGAAGCGCTTTTCCCCAGGAGGAATCATGCCGCAGAATCTTTTGGAACAGTTGCGCACGTACACAGTGGTTGTTGCCGACACCGGCGACATTGAGGCGATGGAACAATTTCGCCCGCAGGACGCGACCACAAACCCTTCGCTGATTACCGCCGCGGCGCAGTTGCCGCAATATCAGCCTATTGTGGACGGCGTGCTGCTTGAGGCGCGCAAGGAACTGGGCGCGGGTGCAACGGATCCGGCTGTGGCCAACCTTGGATTTCAACGGCTGGCCATCGCATTCGGCAAAAAGATTCTGGCAATCGTTCCCGGCCGCGTCTCGACAGAAGTGGACGCGCGCCTATCTTATGACACTGCGGCGACCATTGCGCAGGCGCGCAGCATCATCAAACAATACGACGGCGATGGCATTGGCCGCGAGCGCGTGCTGGTCAAGATTGCTTCCACATGGGAAGGTATTCGCGCCGCTGAAGTGCTGGAGCGCGATGGAATCCATTGCAACCTGACTTTGCTTTTTGGCTTGCATCAGGCGATCGCGGCAGCCGAGGCTGGCGTCACTCTGGTCTCGCCCTTTGTCGGCCGCATTCTCGATTGGTACAAGAAAGATACCGGCAAGGATTTCCACGGCGCTGACGATCCCGGCGTAAAGTCCGTGACCGCGGTTTATAACTACTACAAAAAGTTCGGATATAAAACTCAAGTTATGGGCGCAAGCTTTCGTAACATAGGCGAGATTACGGAGTTAGCCGGCTGCGACCTGCTGACTATCTCGCCGCAACTGCTGGCGGAGCTTGAATCGACGCAGGTCGCGCTGCGGCGCAAGCTTTCGCCGGAAACGGCGAAGTCGCTGCCGATTGAAAAGATTGCCATGGACAAGGCGACCTTCGACCGTATGCATGCCGCAGACCGCATGGCCACCGACAAGCTGAAGGAAGGCATTGAAGGCTTCTCAGCCGCGCTGGTCAAGCTGGAATCGCTGCTTGCCAAGCGCCTGGCCGAGTTGGAGGCTCGTGCTCCAGCAGCCGTTTGATCTACTCCGATATCAGTGTCCCAGCCAGATGGAGACTCCACCCGTTATCGAACGGCCGGGCATGGCGACGCCGTTAATCTCTTGATAACCGGTGTTACTTAGATTTGCGAGGCGAAGATAAGGGCGAATTCTTCCCGAGTCATGAGTCAGCGAGAGATTCCATACTGGATATGGACTTGCGTTCCATGGCGGATTTCCCGTCTGCTGATAAGGCTTTGCCACTGCGACTGAGTTAGCGACGGTAAGCACGTGTCCGAGCGCGGCTGTCCATGTTGCATGAATATTTTCAACCGGATAGTTGAGGGC
>JBAPYY010000463.1:0-2424 GCA_049284975.1 Occallatibacter sp. | reverse complement strand
GCACTGGCCGGATGCATGAGTTTCCAAGCCGCGCAGCCGACCACGGGAGTTACTCCAGTGATAAGCAGCGGAAAGCTGCATATTGAAGAACCGGCTGAGTCGATGACCATCTTCGATGTGCACTGAGTCGTCGAGGTATTCACCAGCAGCGCAAAGTCTCCGAAGAGTTTTTTCAAATCAGATAAGTGTGCGGGACCGGCAGAGGTGAAAGCCGGTTCGCGCGCGGTTGACGATTTATGTGAACGGGGCGATTGTGATGACGAGTGTACGGCACGGGTTGACGCGATTGAAGAGCGTGGCGTTGATGGGCGCGGTTGCGGCGCTGCTGGCAGGTTGCGGAGGAGGTGGCGGCACTACTCCGCCGGTCACGACGACCCAGGCGGCTGCTCCGAAGCTATCGGTGAGCGCGGGCACTTATACGGCATTGCAGAGCGTGGCGATTACGGACTCGACCGGCGGAGCAACAATCTATTACACAACCAACGGTTCGGCGCCGACGACATCATCGGCCACTTATTCGGCGCCGATCCCGGTAGCGACTACCACGACCATTGAGGCGCTGGCCATAGCAAATGGCTACGGCAACAGCAATGTCACCTCGGCAACTTATACCATTAACCTTCCCGCGGCGCCTCCAATTACTCCGATCACAGATGTTCACCAGGGTTTTATTTATCAGATTGTGACCGACCGTTTCTTTGACGGCGATCCGACGAACGACAATCCTGCTGAAAGCCCCGGGCTCTATGACTCAAACGGATTTGCAAACCCAGCGAATGCGGACTGGAATTTGTATTGGGGCGGCGACCTGGCGGGGATTGAACAGAAGCTCGGTTACCTGCAATCAATGGGCGTGGCCGGCATCTGGATTTCGCCGCCGATGAGCAACATTCGCGTAAATGCAGGGACGAGCAACGGCGAAACGGGCTACCACGGTTACTGGACGCGTGACTTCATGCAGATTGACGAGCACTTTGGCGACGACGGCAATAGTTGGACGGCCTTTGACAATCTGGTGACGGCCGCGCATGCAGATGGGATCAGGGTCTATGTGGATTTTCCCGCCAACGACACCAATCCACTTGACGCCGGTGAATATGGATCGCTTTATAACAACGGGACTTTGGTTACCACTTATCCAACCGATACCGGAGCAACGCCTTACTATCACCACAATCCGAATATTTCGAATTACGAAGACCGCTATCAAGTGCAGTACTACACGCTGGAAAGCCTGGCAGATTTGGATCAGACTAATCCATGGGTTGATTCATATTTGAAGACGGCGGTTACGAACTTACTGGCTCACGGCGTTGACGGATTCCGTTTCGATGCCGCCCAGGAGACTAACTGGGGGTGGGAATATAGCCTGGAAAATACCATCGCCAACTGGAACGGACCATCAAGCCCGGCGAGGATGCCGGGACAGCCATTTATCTTTGGCGAATGGGATGAAGGTTCCGGAGATGCGCTTTATCCGGATTCGGTAAAGTTTTCTAATGACAGCGGAATGAATCTTCTGGACTACACGCTTTATTGGCAATTGGCTAATGTATTCGGCGCGGACGGAAGCTTTTACGATATCGACAATGAACTGACTCTGGAAAATAATGGATCGACGACGATTCCGGCGCAGGCATTTACACAGCCCAACGACCTGGTGACTTTCTTCGACAACCATGACAATCCGCGCATCATGTCGCAGGGCGCGGACAGGATGGCGGTGAAGCAAGCCCTCAGCTTTTTGCTTACATGCCGGGGCGTACCGGTGGTCTATTACGGCGACGAGCAGTATCTCTACAACGACACGAATGGCGGCGCGGTTCCATATAACCGGAACGGTATGTCCAGCTTCGGTTCGACGGATGCAACGCTGTTGATTCAGTATCTTGCCGCGTTGCGCGCCGCTAATCCGGCGGTAGCTTATGGGACGATGACGCAGCGCTGGATTAACAACGATGTTTATATTTACGAACGCCAACTGGGCGCGAATGTGGTTTTGGTCGCGATCAATAAAAACCCCTCCACTGACCAGGCAATCTCCGGGCTTTATACATATCTAGCGCCGGCGAGTTACACGGATTATCTGGCGCAAACCATGGGCGGAGTCGGAATTACGGTTACGGGCTCGGTCGGTGGGAATAATCCGGTGGCAAACTTCACTCTGCCACATCGCAGCGTTTCCATCTGGGTTTCGACTGGCAGCGTACTTCCCTCGATCGGCAGCGTGAGTCCGCGCGTCGCCAATCCGGGAGCGTTAGTGACCGTCAGCGGCGCAGGGTTTGGCGCGACGGGAGGGACGGTGAACTTTACCGTGGGCATAACGACCACGACCGCAAACGTGAGCAGCTGGAGCAATGGGCAGATTACCGTTACGGTTCCAGCGTTGGCCGCAGGCACAGCCACGGTTACTGTCAATCAAGG
>JBAPYY010000462.1:0-2134 GCA_049284975.1 Occallatibacter sp. | reverse complement strand
CTCGAAGCGTGGTGCAATGAAGCGCAAGAGCGATATGTACTGGCGATCGCGCCGGAGAACCTGAGCGAGTTTGAGACCATCTGCGAGCGTGAGCGTTGTCCGTTCGCGGTAATTGGGACAGCGCAAGAGGAACCGCATCTCACCCTCCGCGACCGGTCGGCACCTGAGGATGCGGCGGCGATAGACCTTCCGCTACATGTGCTCTTCGGAAAACCGCCCAAGATGGAGCGTGAATTTTCGCGGACGAAGATTGCTGCTGCGCCGCTGAATCTTGCGGGCGTGACCATTGCGGATGCAGTGGAGCGATTGCTGCGGCTTCCAGCGATTGCGTCGAAGTCCTTTCTGATTACGATTGGCGATCGCAGCATTACGGGGATGGTGGTGCAGGACCAGATGGTGGGGCCATGGCAGGTTCCTGTGGCTGACTGCGCGGTAACGCTGGGCGCATATACGTCTTTGTGGGGCGAGGTGATGGCCGTCGGCGAGAGAACGCCGCTGGCGGTGATCGATGCAGCGTGCTCAGCGCGGATGGCTGTGGGTGAGGTGATTACCAACATGGCCGGCGCGGCAATCGGTTTAGAGGAGGTTGGCAGCCTCAGCGACATCAAGCTCTCGGCAAACTGGATGGCGGCGGCAGGCGAGGGACAAGAGGATCAGAAGCTCTTCGACGCTGTTCATGCGGTGGGGATGGAGCTTTGCCCGGCGCTGGGAATGACGATTCCGGTGGGCAAAGATTCGATGTCGATGAAGACGAAGTGGGTCAGTGATGACGGCGCTGCGAGAGCTGTAGTGTCGCCGATGTCGCTCGTCGTGTCAGGGTTTGCGCCGGTGAGCGATGTGCGGCGAACGCTGACGCCGCAGCTTTGCGAAGGCGAGTCTTCGCTGATTCTGATTGATCTAGGCGAGGGAAGGCAGCGACTGGGCGGATCATGTTTGGCGCAGGTGTACGGGCAGGTTGGAGATGAAGCGCCGGATGCGCCTGCGGCTGAGGTGATGAAGGCGTTCTTCGCTGTGATACAGCAGCTAAACCGCGAAGGGAAGCTGCTGGCGTACCACGATCGCAGCGATGGCGGGTTGTTCGTGACGCTGATGGAGATGGCGTTTGCCGGGCGGATGGGCCTGGAAATTGATTTGCCGACCGCGGGGCTTGGGGAATTGTTCAGCGAAGAGCTGGGCGCGGTGGTGCAGGTTGCGGCAAAGAATGTTGCCGAGGTTCTTGCACGGTTAAGCGCTACCGGTATTGCCGCGCGGATAGTTGGCCACGGCGCATCTGACAATGAGATTGTGATTCGCAGCGGCAGCGAGATTGTGTATCGCAACACACGCACGGCGTTGCACGCGATGTGGGCGGAGACAAGCTTCCACATCCAGTCGCTGAGAGATAACCCGGAGAGCGCTCGGCAGGAATTCTCGCTGCTGGAAGATGCCGAGCGGCCTGGACTCTCAGTGAGTGTGCCGTTCGATCTGGCGGAACGCGTAAGTGCGCCATTTGTTCATACCGCGCGGCCGCAGGTTGCCATTCTGCGCGAGCAGGGTGTGAATGGGCAGGTAGAAATGGCCGCGGCATTCGACCGTGCGGGCTTCGCGGCCATTGATGTGCATATGAGCGATCTGCTGGCGGGTCGCGCGGAACTTGCCCAGTTCAAAGGATTGGCTGCGTGTGGCGGATTTTCATATGGAGACGTGCTGGGCGCAGGCAGCGGCTGGGCGAAGACGATTCTCTTCAATGACCGACTGAAGGAAATGTTCGCAGAGTTTTTTGCGCGCCCGGACAGCTTTGCGTTGGGCGTTTGCAATGGCTGCCAGATGATGGCGCAGTTGCGCGAGATTATTCCGGGAGCCAAGAGCTGGCCGCACTTTGGGCGCAATGTGTCGGCGCGGTTTGAGGCGCGGTTGTGCATGGTGGAGATTCAGGAATCTCCGTCATTGTTTTTCGACGGCATGGCCGGCGCGCGCGTTCCAATCGTAGTGGCGCATGGGGAGGGTCATGTGAGCGCCGTCGCACAGGACTCGCCGATTGCGCTGCGTTACGTTGATACGTATGGCAAGGCCACTGAACATTATCCGCTGAACCCGAGCGGGTCCACTCAGGGTGTTGCCGGATTGAGCAGCACGGGTGGACGCGCGCTGATTG
>JBAPYY010000461.1:0-2681 GCA_049284975.1 Occallatibacter sp. | reverse complement strand
TGGGCATCCTCTCAATTCCGCGCGAACTCCCAATGAATAAGTTGCAGCCGCCGGCTGTTTCTGAAATCCCTGAGATTGTTGCGGACCGCAAACTGCCAACGTTGCGGCCTGAGGAAGAGTGGCGTCTGGCGCGATGGGAGTGGGGCCCGGCGCGCAGAAGGCCGCCGAAGCGTTTCCACGAACTCTTTGAGGGTATAGCCGAAACTCATCCGCATCGGCCCGCCGTTGTGACGGAAGCCGGCGTTCAGAGCTACGCCGAGCTTGAGCGCGAGGCCAACCGCATTGCTCAGATTCTCCTCGAACATGGAGTCGCCGGCGAAGAGCCAGTCGCTGTGTTGACCGAGTCTTCAGGCGCGCTTCCCGCAACCGTGCTAGGCATCTGGAAGGCAGGCGCGTCCTATCTTCCGCTGGCTCTCGAACAGCCGCCGGAACGTCTGGCCTTCATGGCTCGCGATGCAGGAGCCAGGGTATTGGTTGTCCTCAACGGTCATTCCGTTCCGCTAGCACTGGCGGAAACCGTCAAGACAGTCTTGCGGCCGGAAGACTGCCGCAGCAATGCCGAGCCGCCATCGATCGCCGGTTCGCCCCAGGATTTGGCCTATATCATTTACACCTCTGGAACGATGGGGATGCCCAAGGGCGTCCTGATCCAGCACGATAGTCTTGTCAATGCGACCTATATATCGGGGGAGACTTTTGGATTAACCTGCGACGACCGCGTCTCCCTGGTTGCGACACCGGGCTTTGACGCCTCTCTTTGGGAACTGGGCATGGCTTTGCTGCATGGAATGGCTATCGTTCCGGTGTCGCGGGCGCTACGCGATGACCCATGGGCGTTGAAGCAGTGTTACACAAAGCACGGCGTGACAGTGGCCTTTCACACGCCCTCGTACCTTCGCGCGAGCCAGGAGACTCCGTTCGACGGACTGCGCGTCCTGATCACCGGAGGCGAGCCGCCAAACTTTGACGGCGCCAGGCATTATGCCGGACAACTTGCCTTGTGGAATGCTTATGGCCCCACCGAGACCTGCATCTTTCTCTGTGCGGAAAAGCTCTCAGCGCATCCCGATGCGAATCGCCGGCTTGCCGTGGGAAGGCCCTTGGCCAATACGCGCATCTCAATCCGCAGCAACAACGGCGACCAACTGCCGCCGGGAGAAATGGGAGAGGTCTGGCTGGCAGGTGTGGGGCTTGCGCGCGGGTATCTGAATAACCCCGACCTCACCGCGCAGCGATTCGTCGATACGACAGACGGGCGCTTCTATCGCTCGGGCGATCTTGGCCGTTGGACCAAAGATGGCCGCCTGGAGCTAGCCGGGCGCATTGACGATCAGATCAAATTGCATGGGCAACGTGTAGAACTGGGCGAGATCGAAGACGCGCTCCGTTCTCATCCCACGGTGGAGAATGCGGTTGCACTTGTGGATGCGGCTGCAGAGGGAACCAAGGTGCTACGCGCATTCGTCCGTCTGCGGATTGGGGCCGGGATAGTGTCTGAGGATGAGTGGCGCGAGTATCTGGGCCACCGTTTGCCGACGCACATGGTCCCTGCTTCGGTGACCCCGGTTGCCGCGATCCCTCTGACAGCCGCCGGAAAGATTGACCGGGGTGCATTGCTGGCTGCCCCAAGAGCGCGAAACCAAGATGTGGTAAAAACCCCGCCTCGCGGCAAGATGGAAACCCGGATCGCTTCCGCGTGGCAAGAGATGCTGGGCGAGCCTGTTTCCCGCGAAGACAACTTTTTTGCTTTGGGCGGCAATAGCCTGCTGGCCGTCACTATGGCCCATCGGCTTTCGCGCGATCTGGATCGACCAGTTCCGGCACGCGAACTTTTCGCCGCGCCGACTTTGGCAGGCTTCGCTGAAAGAATTGATCGGCTGAGCGATATTCCGGCCGCAGCTAAGGCAAGCAGCGATCTGGCCACCGAAGGGCAGCGCGAATTTCGTGTGGCGGAAGCAACTGGGCTCGATACACGTACCTTCACGATTCCCTTGCTGCGAATCGTTGAGGGCGAAATGCCGTCTATCGACCGATGGAATAAAGCATGGGCGGGTCTGGTGGCGCGGCACGAATCCTTGCGGACTTCGTTTCATGAGGATGCAGAAGGCCGCCTGCGCCGTGTGACGGTGCAGGGCCAGATGCCTGCGCTCCAAATTACAACTCAATCAAACCGGAGCGCAGCCCGGGCCTTCGTCCGTCAGCGCCAGGGCGAGCCTTTCGATATGGGGACGGTGCCCTTGTGGCGTGCGGGACTGGTTGAGGTGGCGGACTCCGGCGAACACTTGTTCTGGATGGCGTTGCACCACTCTGTCGGCGACGGGCGATCGATCGGGATCATTGTCGAAGAACTGGGGGCGCTGCTGCGGGAGGAGCAACTGCCGCTGCTCGACGGCGACTTTGGACAATCGGCACACCGAGAGCAAGAGTACCTCGCTTCACCGGCCTGCGCCGTGGATGCCAGCTTTTGGCGCGACCTTCTGCTCAGGCAGCCCGATCAGGTCTTTGCCGAGGGACCGTTGGATTATTCGCGCTTGATGACCGCAAAGCCCGGAAACCACCGTTTCGAGATGCGTCTGGGCGCAGAAGTCACCCTTGGTTTGCGCCTCGTAGCCCGGCAAAACAATGCCAGTCTTCATGCGGTAATGCTCACTCTGCTGGCTCTCGAAGCGCGCAGGCGCATG
>JBAPYY010000460.1:0-3452 GCA_049284975.1 Occallatibacter sp. | reverse complement strand
GCGCCTACCCAGGCTCCATCCATGCCGACGCGGGTTGTAACTTCGCATAATGCAACGCAACCAATTTCCTTATCGTCGTTTTCGATAAAGACGATCAGCGCTTTGCCGGCGGGCGGAGGGGCAGGTGTGTGCTGACCCTCTTCAGTTTTGACATCAAATTTGATTTTGTCGTCGCCACAGGCGTCCGGCAAGGTGGTGGCCCACGCCTGTGCGGCAACGGCGAAAGACGCGGAAAGCAACAAAATAACCAAGGCTGGCTTCATCTTGATTCTCCTGAGGGCTAAGACACGGTCGCGCCGGATAAGTTGTACGCGCCACAACGAAAAGTCTGTTTCGCCGACGCGACTTTCAGCGCCCGCCCACGCATTGAACGATATACTGGCTGTTGAACCTGTGACGCAGCTTACACACAAAGGAAGCAAACGTGTTCGATTCAGAATTTGAGCGCAGCCTCTTCGAACTGCGCAAGTCAAAACTCGAAGAGATCGAGAAGTTGGGGCAGGCGGCCTATCCCAACCAGTTCCCTTTCTCGCATACCGTTCCCCAGGTGCGCGCAAAGTGGGGCGAGTCACAAGCCGAGGCTTTGGATGCCAATCGTGTAACCGTGGCTGTGGCCGGGCGCATCATGGCTATCCGCGCGCAAGGGAAAGCCGGCTTCGCCACGCTCCAGCAGGACGGCCAGCGGCTGCAGATTTATGTGCGCCTGGACGCCGTGGGCGACCAGGGTTTTGCGCTTTATAAGCTGCTCGACCTGGGCGACCACATCGGTGTCTCCGGCCATTTGTTCCGCACACGCACCGGCGAGCTGACCATTCACGTTGAGCGACTGACCTTCCTGGCCAAGGCCATGCTGGCGCTCCCGGAGAAGTTTCACGGCCTGGCCGACGTGGAGTTGCGCTACCGCCAGCGCTATGTGGACCTATTCGCGAACCTCGAAGCTCGCGAAGTCTTCGTAAAGCGCGCTAAAGCGCTCAAGGCTATTCGACAATTTTTTGACGAGCGCGGCTACCTGGAAGTTGAAACGCCGATGATGCAGCAGATTGCCGGTGGAGCGGCTGCGCGGCCCTTCAAGACGCACCACAACGCGCTCGATTTGGATTTGTTTCTGCGCATCGCGCCGGAACTTTATTTGAAGCGGCTGGTGGTGGGCGGTTTCGACCGCGTCTACGAGATCAATCGCAACTTCCGCAACGAGGGCGTGAGCACGCAGCACAATCCCGAATTCACCATGCTGGAGTTCTATCAGGCCTACGCGAATTATCACGACTTGATGCAGATCACCGAAGATCTGATCGAGTTTGTGGCGCGAGAGGTGAATGGAACCGCGAAGACCGAGTTTGACGGGCACACAATTGATTTGAGCAAGTGGACGCGGCTCACGATGCGTGAGGCCATTCGCGAGTTCTGGCCGGAAGAAGCTGGAGCAAAGCCGGCGATGACCGCATTCGAGTCGGCGGCGGTTTTGCAGACGCGGCTTCACGCGGCAATGAGTTCGCTGGAAAAAGCGGAAGGAGAGACGGCGCGGCTCAGCCCGGAGCGCATTGTCGAATTGAAGACGATGCATGGCGCGGTGACCGCGGTTTACTACGAGTCGTTGAAAGACGCGCCGCTGGGTAAATCCGTCTACAACCTCTTTGAGGCGGTGGTGGAGCCTTTCCTCGTTCAGCCGACGATCATTTACGACTACCCGGTGGAAGTATCGCCACTCTCAAAGGCCAAGCCGGACGATCCGGCGCACGTGGAACGCTTCGAGTTTTTCTGCGGCGGCTTTGAGCTGGGCAACGCCTTCAGCGAGTTGAACGATCCGGTAGAGCAGCACAAGAGATTTGCTCAGCAGCTTGACGAGCGCCAGCGCGGCGACGATGAGGCGCACCAGATGGACGAAGACTACGTGCGCGCGCTGGCGTATGGACTGCCTCCAACCGGCGGCGAAGGCATCGGCATCGACCGTCTGGTGATGCTGCTGACCGGCTCCAAGTCGATTCGCGACGTGATTCTGTTTCCGTTGATGAGGAACAGGGATCAGGGGTCAGGGGCCAAGGATCAGGAAGAAGCCCAACAGTGAATATTCTCTTTGTCGGCGACATCTTCGGAAGCGCGGGACGCAGGATTGTGCGTGAGCACATCGGGCATATCCGTAAAGCGCATGAAGTGGAACTGGTCGTCATCAATGCGGAGAACGCTGCGGGGGGCTTTGGCCTGACGCCTCAACTGGCAGATGAGCTCTTCGATCTGGGCGCGGATGTTTTGACTACCGGAAACCACGTCTGGGACAAGCGCGAGCTGATTGACTATATGAACGCGGCGCCCGCCGGCAGCCAGGAGCGAGGCCTCCGCGTGCTGCGTCCGGCGAATCTTCAACCCGATGTGCCCGGCTACGGCGTCTTTGAAGGAACCACGGCGAGCGGCGTGGACTACGCGGTCGTCCAGTTGCAAGGCTGTGTTTTTATGAACACCACGAACGATCCCTTTCACACTGTCAACGCGCTGTTGGAGGGCATCCATGCCAAGGTCATCTTGGTGGATTTTCACGCGGAAGCCACCAGCGAGAAAGTTGCGATGGGCTGGCATCTGGATGGCCGCGTGACGGCGGTGCTGGGCACGCATACGCACATTCCCACCGCTGACGAGCGCGTATTGCCGGGCGGGACAGCTTATCAAACCGATGTGGGCATGAGCGGCCCTTACGACAGCGTAATTGGCGTTGAAAAGGAACTGGTGCTGCGCAAATTTCTAACTGGAATGCCAGGCAAGTTCGAGGCTGCCAAGGGAAATCCCAAGATGTGCGCCACGCTTGTCGCCTGCGATCCCAAGACAGGACGCGCCACGCGGATTCAGCGCATCATGCTGGGTGAGTAACGAAAGACGGGGAATAGATTTCGCTGGCTAGCGAATCAAAATCGCCTTCACTTCCGGATCAGTAGACTGAACAGACTTACCCACGACCTCAACTGGAGCGCGCTCGGCAACTCGCGTCCTCAATTGCGGCGCCCTCGCATGAGTAGCCTTCAGCAGCCTGCCTTTGCCATTGAATGTCATGGCCCACTCCATGTTCCGTGGAGCAGTTGAAACGTCTGTAAATCGAATGTTGGCGCCGCCGCGCATGGGTATTACTAATCTGCCCGTCGGCGCAGACGGCATCTTGTGAAAATCTGTTTCCTCTGTCGAACCAATTTCGGGTTTGGCACCCGCCAGTGCGGCGTAGCACAGGCCTGTTCCGAGCCAATCGGGAGCGCTGACCGGGTGCTCTTCGGCTCGGATGTGGTTGAAGGCCGAGATGGTGAGCGCGTTGATGGGCGCGGGCGAGAAGAGCGAATATCCGCGGCGCAGGATGGGGATGATGCGCACGCGTCCCTCGCCGCCTCGCGGAATCGATGCAGAAAATACGCTTGTATCGCCAGTTCCGTTGTTGCGCGTGAACTGCAAGAAGAGGTGGTTGGGCAACGCGGAGC
>JBAPYY010000459.1:0-12528 GCA_049284975.1 Occallatibacter sp. | reverse complement strand
GACTTCGAATGACAAGCGTGTTCCCGCTGACGCGCGCAATACGGCGTGGAAGATGGTTGTGTTGGCGCTGGAGGCGCTTCACTGCACCGCAGAGGTCGAAATTCATATCGAGAAGCGCTTACCGGTGCAGGGCGGATTGGGGGCAGGGTCGGCGAATGCCGTCGCCGCACTGGTGGGGCTGGAGGCGGAACTGGGAGTCGCGGGCCGGCAGGTCAGCGAGTCAGCAAGTCAGCCGGGTGCCCCAGGTCCGGATTTTCGGACCTGGGATTGCTGGCCTGACCGCCGTCTGGAGATTGCCGCCAAAGTTGGCTCCGATGTGCCGCTGTTTTTGATTGGCGGGACTGTCTTGGGCCTCGACCGGGGTCAGGCGGTCTCTCCTCTGCCCGACCTCGAACCCGTCTGGTGCGTAGTCGCAACTCCCGAGGTGGGAGTCTCCACGCCACAGGCCTTTCGCGACTGGGACGCGCTCTGCGCCGCGGAAAGTTTGACCGCGGAGGCCAGTGCAGATAAACTAAAAGAGTTGAGCCGCGCCTATGTCAGCGCCTTTGCGGGAACAATCCCGGAAGGACGGCAAGGAGTTGGCTCCTCCGGTGTTCTCCCAAATGGAGAGAACCTGGCCGGACCACAAGAGTCCGCGCTTGTCCGCACCGGGATTATGAGCTGGATTGAGAACGACTTTGAACGCGTCGTCTTTCCCCAGCATCCCTCCCTTGCAGAGATCAAGCGCATACTTTTGGGATTTCGCACACCGGAGGCAGCCCTCTATGCTTCGCTATCCGGGTCCGGTTCGGCGCTCTTCGGGTTGTATCTGACCCGCGGAGATGCGCAAGCAGCCTGCCAGCGATTGGAAACGGCCGGCGTTCGGAATCAGTTGACCCGGACCCTGCCGCGCTCGAAATACTGGGGTGAAATGCGTCTGCCGTAAACAGGTTGACAGCCGTCCATTGAGCGCGAGAGACTCGCGACGGTTGTTGAGTTGGGCGATCGTCTAATGGTAGGACAGTGCCCTTTGGAGGCACTTGTCCAGGTTCGAATCCTGGTCGCCCAGCCAAGTTTCGTTGAATTGTGAAAACCGGAAACAGCCAAAGCCAACCAGCTTGGAGGGAATTCGGAGATGGAAGCGGAAACAGTGACGCTGGCGATCGAAGACAAGCAGACGGAAAACGGACCGAAGATGGTGAGCGACGGTGCAGGCAAGGAACTCGCACCCCTGGAGGCCGTGCAAGCTGCTGTCCCGGGCGATGCCGCCAAGGGGAAAGAGGCCAAACCGGCCATCGAACGCAAGCGTAGCCGCAACCTGAGCGAGGACAAACGGTTCAAGCTCTTCAGCGGCACCGCCAACCGGCCTTTGGCTGACGAGATCGGCCGCCACATCGGTGTGCCTGTAGGCGAAGCCAAGATACAACGCTTTGCCGACGGCGAAGTCTACTTTCAATTGCTCGAGAACGTGCGCGGCGTTGATGTTTTTATCGTTCAGCCCACGTGCTATCCGGTCGATCAGCACCTCGTGGAACTGCTGGTGATGATCGATGCGCTCAAGCGGGCCTCGGCCGCCAGAATTACCGTCGTCGTGCCGTATTACGGCTATGCCCGGCAGGATCGCAAGGACCGTCCTCGCGTGGCCATCAGCGCCAAGCTCATCGCCGACCTGCTGACCACCGCGGGAGCCAACCGCGCTCTTTTCGTTGACTTGCATGCAGCTCAGATTCAGGGTTTCTTCAACATTCCCGTCGATCATCTCTTCGCCAGCCCCGTGCTGGTGAGCTACTTCCGCGAGCTCAACCTGCCGAATCTGATCGTCGTTTCGCCCGATGCCGGAGGCGTGGAGCGGGCCCGTTTCTTCGCGCAGAAGGTGGGAGCGCCACTGGCCATTGTGGACAAGCGCCGCACCGACCTGAACGTCGCCGAAGTCATGAACGTCGTGGGCGACGTGAAGGGCAGAACCTGCCTCATTCTCGACGACATCATCGACACTGCCGGCACGCTGGTGAAAACCGTCGACGCTCTTTACGATGCCGGCGCGGCCGCAGTCTATGCCGGCGCCAGCCATGCTGTGCTTTCCGGCCCGGCCATCGACCGCATTGCCAGCTCGCGGCTTGAACAAGTGGTGGTTACCAACACCATTCCGCTGCGCGAAGCGGCGCAGAAATTGCCCAAGATTAAAGTGCTTTCCATCGCCGGCCTGCTGGGCGCGGCCATCGAGAGCATTCACATGGAAACCAGCGTGAGTACGCTGTTCAACTAAGAGGTCAGGGATCAGGGTTCAGGGATCAACGGCCTGCGTCATTAACCAGCGCCAGTAGTCGATGGACAGAAGACAGGGATTAGTAAGCGGTTTTTGCTGACCCCTGAGCCCTGACCACTGACCGCTGGCTTCACAAAGGGAGCGGACCTCAAACGTTCGTGCCCGAAACCCGGAAACGAGAGATCGAATGTCAGAAGTAGTCGTAACCAAGCCCCGTGAGGGCAAGTTCAACAAGAATGCCGCGCGCCGCGTGCGTGTCGCGGGCAAGATTCCTGCCGTGCTGTATGGCCCTGGGCACGATCCGGTGGCCATCGAGGTAGACCCCAAACAGATTTCCCGAATTCTTTTTTCCGAGACCGGGCACAACACGATCTTCGATGTCGAAGTTGCCGGCCAGTCCGCGGCCAAGGCCATGATCGTCGACTGGCAGCGTGAGCCGATCAACGACAAGTTGATCCACATCGACCTCAAGCGCATCGCGCTCGATAAGACTTTGCGTGTCAGCGTGCGCGTTAAGCTGCTCGGGATTCCGATAGGCGTCAAGACGGCTGGCGGCATTCTCGACCAGGTATTGCGCGAGGTTGAAATCGAGTGCTTGCCGGCGAACATTCCCAGCCACATTGATGCGGATGTCAGCCATCTCGAGATGCATGCTGCGCTGCGCGTCAGCGACCTGCCCCACTCAGACAAGATCAAGTACCTCAATTCAGAGGACGCAACCGTGGCCCACGTGGTCTCTATCCGCGAAGAAGCGCCGACGGCTGCCGAGGTTGAGGCAGCTGCGGCAGCGGCAGCAGCAACAGAGACTACAACGGCTGAGCCGGAGGTCGCCAAGAAGGGCGGCAAGACGGAAGATGCCGCCAAGAAACCCGATGCGGCAGCTGGAAAGAAGCCAGAGGCGAAGAAGTAAGCTTTGGCCGAAGCAAGCGAACGCGTGGAACGCCGTGGCCCCTTTTTAGTGGTGGGGCTGGGCAATCCCGGACTGGAATATCTGTGGACCCCGCACAACGCGGGGTTCATGGCCATCGACCGCATCGCTCAGCAAGAGGGCGTTGTGGTTCAGAACCGGCGATCGAAGGCCGCTACCGCAACCTGCCGCATAGCGGGGCGCGAAGTGGTTCTGGCCAAGCCGGAGACGTTTATGAACCTGAGCGGGCTGGCAGTGGCCGCGCTGGTTCACGAGTTTGAAGCGGACCCGGTCCAGGACCTGCTCGTAATTCACGACGAGCTGGACCTGAAGCTGGGGACCTTCAAGATAAGAGAGCGCGGATCACCGGCCGGGCACAACGGAGCCCGCAGCGTGACCGGCGCGCTGGGTTCTCAGGAGTGGTTGCGGCTGCGCATTGGCGTGGGACTCGACCTTCCTCCTGAGGCCATTGCGGCAGGCGGCGGCAGGCGTCCCGGCAGGGATTATCTGCTCTCGCCCATGCGCAAGGCGGATTTGACTGTGCTGGACGAAGTGCTTGACCGCGTGGCAACCGCGACGCGGCGCATTCTCGAACTGGGACCGGCAGCCGCAATGAACGAGTTCAACCGCCGCGAGCGAAACGGCCAGGCGGAAGAGTAACGAATGCACGATGCCGCCGGAGCGTTTTCAGACGGCAAGGTTGTGAAGGAAGGCTGGAAATTGGGGATGAACCCTGACGATCCAGCGGAAAAGGAAACCGGATGTCCCGTTTGTATGAGGTTATGTTCATTGTTCGGCCCGATGCGGCCGAAGAAGATATCGACAAGCTGATCGCCGGCTTTTCCACCAACGTCACCAACGGTGGCGGCGTGGTGAAGACCGTCGAGAAGATGGGCCGGCGCAAGCTCGCCTACATGGTGCGCAAGTTCAACGACGGCAATTACGTTCTGCTGACCATCGAGGCCAATGGCGCGGTGGTATTGGAACTCGAGCGCCGCCTGCGCGTTACGGAGCCGGTAATCAAGTTCATCACCGTGCGCATCGACGAGGAAGAGAAGCGTCTGGCCAAGGTGAAGGCTCTGCGCGGCGTCCGCCGGAGTGCGAACGTAGCCGCTCCTGCTCAGGCCGTTGCGCCGGCGCCGGTTGCTGCGTCTGTTCCTGTGGCGGAACCGGTCCCTGTCGCCGCTGAGCCGGTTCAGGCCGTCTAAGCACAGCTTGTCATGAATTGCCGCCGCCTTCCCCATTAATTGGGACGACGGCTGCGGCCCGATCCAGCGTTCAGGCCTGCGCCGATAGGTGCTTTCCGGAACCCAAGAGAGTGAAGAGGAAACAGCATGTCTGAAGAGACTCAAGCAAAGGCGCCCGAGACGAGCGCAGCAGCAACACCCCAAGCCGGCTCCGGCTCGGAATCCAGCCCGGTTGCGAGTTCCGGCCCAGGTTCTGGTTCCGGACCCGGTTCTGGTTCCGGACCCGGTTCCGGTCCCCGCTCCGGCGGACGGCCTGGCGGCGGACGGCCTTCCGGTGGTCCTGGCGGCCGCGGCAAGTTCTTCCGCCGCAAGAAAGTCTGCAAGTTCTGCACCGAGAAGATCGATGCGATCCCTTACCGCGATGTGCGCCTTCTGCAAGGCTTTGTGGCGGAGCGCGGCAAGATCGTGCCCCGGCGGCTCACCGGCGTTTGCACCACGCACCAGCGCCGTCTGACTCGCGCCATCAAGCAGGCCCGGAATATCGCCCTGCTGCCGTTTGCCACACGGCACTAACCATCGGCTGCCGTTCCGCCAGACTTTTGGGTGCCCCATCCTTCGCGCTTCCGGGGTCCCCACGGACAGGTCTTCGTCCGTGGGGTGGTTGAGCGAAGGGTGGGAATCGAACTCTTTTGGCGGAAGGCTATGTTGTGGATGCCGATCTAAAACCGAGTGCGGCCCGCCTTGGCTTAACTTGTCTAATAGGACAAGAGTGCCTGCGGCGGCAGCCCGCACACAGGAGAATTAATCATGGAAGTAATTCTGAAGGACGATGTAATTCATCTGGGCCACCGCGGCGATCTGGTGAAAGTTGCCGACGGCTACGCCCGCAATTTTCTGCTGCCGCGCAAGCTGGCGATGCAGGCAACCCTGGCGAACAAAGCTGTCGTCGAGCAGATGAAGAATGCCGCCGACCGCCGTTCCGCCACAGAGAAGGCGCAGGCCGAGGCGCTGGCCATCAAGCTGGATCCCGTCGCGCTCGACTTCACCCGCAAATCGGGCGAAGCAGGCCGTCTTTTCGGCTCCGTTACCTCGGCCGATATCGCCGCCGCGCTCGAAGCCAAGGGCTTCGAGATTGATCGCCGCAAGATCCAGTTGGATGAGCCGTTGAAGAGCGTCGGCGAATTCAGCGTGGCCATCAGGCTCTATCGCGAAGTCTCCGCTCACGTGAAGGTCACTATTGTGGCTGAAGCTACAGAAGAGGCTCCGGCTTCTCTGCCCGCCGCCGAAGCTGCGGAATAGTTCCTTTCAACGCTTGCTCGCCCCGCCCTTCGGTTCGCCGAAAGGCGGGTCCTGAGCATATTGACTGGCCTACCTGTGGCCGGAGCTTGCGCTCGTGCTGGGCGGATGAAAAAGGTCGCTCTCCGGCGAGCCGCCTGACAGGACGATCAGCTTCTTCATTACCTTCATCATCTTGTCCTGGAAGCCGGAAACTTGCTCCGATTTTGCATAGGAAAAAAGCAGCCGTACCCGGTTAGTATTAAGTCCCGGCTCGGGATGGCCCTTCGTGTCATAGCAGGCTCTCGCCCTTTTGCCGCTAGCAGAAATTGCTGTAAGCCTTAGAATCGGTTCGCGCGAATTGTTGGAGTCGCTGGGATCGAAGACATCCCAGTAGACATTGTTGGTGTCGAGCGCACTCAGGAATTGCTCGCAACGGCTGCCGGGCTGGATGATGGTCAATGTGCTCGTGCCCGGATCGAACCGAACTTCAATATTGTCATTGATTCCATCGCTGGGACTGAGCGCAAGCAGCTTGCCGCGCATGTACTCCGCGAGATCCCCCTGGGTCGCGTCAAGCAGCGGGTCCGGCGTTTTTACGTGTTTCCCCGGCTTCCCATTTTTTTCCGGCTTTGGTAGCGGCGCGGCTTGGGGAAGTCCGTCGGACTGATCATCCTTCGCAGTCAGCTTGTTCACCAAGTTTCGCAGGTCATCCTTATAGCTCCGCAAATCATCCTTGGAACAAGCCGACAGGCTTATAAGCAGCGCAGTGGAGCAGATGAATGCGACACACCGTATGGGTCCATTTCTCCTCGTTCTTGACCTGCTCATTGTCTTCACCTGTGATGAGAATTCTACTCCTATACGATTGCCCGTTCCTTCACCGTCAGGTATTGATTCAGCACTGAAGCGGTGAGAGCTTCGGGATTGAGGTCAAAGGTCAGCGCGCCCTGCTCATGAAGCCGCGCCATCAGAAGTTCGCGGCGGCCGGCCATTTCCTGAGCTGCGGCGGCGCGAAACATCTGTTCCACGTTCCTGGGCCTCGCCTGCGCAATTAGCTCGACCTCCGGCTGGGCCATGGCCACAAACAAGAGCACATGGCGGCGCAGCAGTTGCAGCGCGCCGTCGATTACTTCCGGGCGCATCGCAGTCTCAGCCAGATCCGTGACCCATAAAATCAGTGACCGGCGGGGTTGCAGCCGATTCAGCGTAGCCGTGGCCTTCAGATGGTCCGCTTCGCTCGGTTCGGCGCGCAACTGGGCGAGCGATTCGATAAGCTGCCGCAGGTGGGCCGCGCCGCGACCGGGCAAGAGCCGCTGCTGAATGCCCTGCCCATAAGCCAACAGGCCCACGCGGTCACCGGAGTAAAGCGCCAGTTGCGCCAGAGCCACAGCCGTCGTGCAGGCGTAGTCGAGCTTGGAATGGCTGGGCGCAGAGTCAGCGTTTTTTGGGCTATGCGCCATTTCTACCCGCGCCCGCATCAACCGGCCGCAGTCAATCACCAGCCACACCGGCTGGCTGCGCTCGGTCTGGTACTGACGCGTGATGGCCGTGCCGCGCCGAGCCGTAGCCGTCCAGCAGATGTCGCGCAGGTCGTCGCCCTCGCGATAATCGCGCAGGCTCTCGAAGTCGCGGCCCAGTCCGCGCAGTTGCGACCGGCGCAGTTGCAAGTCGATCTGGCGGCTGCGGGCGAGAAAGATTTGTTGCTCCTCGCCACCGCGCAGAGCCGGATAAACGCGGACAGTCTGCGTGAGCGGCGCCCTGCCCCAGCGCTCGGCCATGCCCAGTGGCGATCGATAGCGCAAGTAGAGCCAACCTGTCTCCCAATCGCCGCGTTCCTTTGGTTCCACGCGATAACGGAGCAAAGCCGGCACGCGAGGAAACGCGGTGAGCCGGAGCGTCTCCGGTTCCGCAACCAGAGCCGGCGGCAGATCGTCCACCAGATGGCATTCGATGACAGTGCGGCCACGGTTTTCGACCGTCAGCTCGATTTCGGTTTCGCTATCGAGAGCCGGAGCGTTCGACCACGAACGGCTTACCACCAATTCGCCGGCAGCGGGCAGGCGCAGGCCGTCAAGCAGCGCGAAGATCAACACCAGCGCGTCCCAGGCCGGCATAGCGAAGGCCAGCCGCCAATCCCAGAAGCCCGGAACCAGCCAGACGAACCCCACCAGCAGCAGCCCAATCGACCGCGCTGTCAGCCCGAAAGCCCAGCGTCGTCGCCGCTCGCAAACGGCGCTGACGGGGCGGGGGCAGAGTGAGGGTGGAATCATTGTCTCGGTACCGGGACGGCGGCCAGCACATCAGCCAGCACGCGATCTGCGTCAAAGCCTTCCAGTTCGGCTTCCGGCTTCAACATAATCCGATGCCGCAGCACCGGTCTCACAGCGCGCTTCACGTCGTCGGGAACCAGGTAGTCTCGGCCATCAAACGCTGCCGCCGCCTGCGCCACGCGCATCACGCTCAACGCCGCGCGAGGGCTTGCGCCCAGCAGCAGCGTGGGCCACTCCCGTGTGCGACGCGCCAGCGCCAGTATGTAGTTGTAAAGCTCCGGCTCAATCCGAATCGCCCGCACCTCGGCGCACGCCGCGGCTAGCAACCCCTCCGGAATAGGCGCAATCCGAGCGTTTTCCAGCAGTCCTGCGCCCGAGCCCGCGTGGTGCCGCTCCAGAATTTGCAGCTCCTCTGTTTCGGTGGGATAAGCCACGCGAATCTTGAGCAGAAATCTGTCCAGTTGCGCCTCGGGCAGCGGGTAAGTGCCTTCAAAGTCCACCGGATTCTCGGTGGCGAAAACAGTGAACCAGCTCGGCAGCGCTCGCCGCACGCCGTCGCTCGTCACCTGCCGCTCTTCCATGCATTCCAGCAGCGCAGCCTGCGTGCGCGGCGGCATGCGGTTGATCTCGTCCACTAATAGCAAGTCTGTAAAGACCGGCCCGGAGTGGAATGCAAAATCAACAGCGCCGGGCCGTAGAATCGTGGTGCCCAGAATGTCAGCCGGCATCAGGTCAGGCGTAGCCTGCACGCGCTGAAAGCCGAGGCCGAGCAGCCGGCCCAGAGCTTTCACAATCAGCGTCTTTGCAATGCCCGGCACGCCCTCCAGCAGCGCATGGCCCTGGCAGAGAACGGCGATCAGCACCTCCTCGATCACCTCGTTCTGGCCGGAGATTACACGACCCAACTCCGCGCGCGAGTGAGCGATGAGCTGGCTGGTCGCGCGCAAGCTCTCCGAGTTTTGGTTTGCATCTTGCGTAAATTCGAGATTGTTTTCCTGGCTCATGAAACCCTTTCCTGCTGTTTGGATTGAATCTTCTCAGATTGCGCTGCCCCTCTGCCTGTCCCCCTGCCCGGCCTGGCCGCTTCCATCAACTTTCCGTAGTGCCCATGCAGCAATTGAATCAGCTTGAGCGCCTGCCGGGGATTAGCCGCCTCGGCCCACGCGGCATCTTCGCAAGCGGCCAGGTCGGCTTCCAGGCTTTCGTCGGCCAGCGGAAAGCGCCGGCGAATCACAGCCGCCAGTTCCGTCGCACTCATCTTGCTTCCCCTCTGTCCGCAAAGCCGTAAACTGTGCCGGCGAAACCGCTCCCACGCAACCGAGACTGCCGTTGATGCGGCTCCGGCCTTGCGGTAGAGCGAACCCAGCGCCTCAAGAAATTCGATAGGCGTGGCTCGCGCCGGTGGAGGCAGATCGCGCACCGGCCCGCTGCGCCGGCTGAAGCTGAGCACAATCAACAGCGCGACCACGACCAGGCCGATCCACAGCATGGTGAGCGCCGGCCCTGCTGCGTAGCTCCATTTGGAGCGAATGTCGCCGTGCAGCGACTCATCCCAATAAAAGCGATGGCCCGCGCGCGGCCCCAGCGAATTCAGCAGCAGATCAAGATTGTGAGCCCGGCTCAGCGAGCCGTTTTCCAACGGCGTCGAACTGGCCCACCAGACGATGTGCCCCTTGCCCCAGTCGTACTCCACCACCGCGGGATTGCCCGCGCAGCTATATTCGACGCGCGCGGCCGGGTTGCCCAGCTTCCATGTTGCGTGCGGAACCATCCACACTTCGCCCGAATTGGCCACCGCGTCCGGTTCCGCATCCAGCCCCTCAGGCTCCAGCTTGCAAGCGGCAAAGTTGAACTCTGCGGGCCGTTCACTGGCCTCGCCGGGCAGAATGAATCCACCCCAGTATCCAGTCGAGAGCACGCGGCCGCCACGCTCGACGATTTTGCGCACCGCCTTGATGTCCTCGGGCTCGCGAGTAAACGGCTGCGCAAGAATCACCACCGTCTCCGGGCCAGCCGTCGTGGCAAGGTCACTAAGCGGTTGCTCCCAGCGCTCAATCGGATAATTGGAGCGGAGCAGCGTCTCGTATGCGGCTCTGGCGCCGTGCTGGCCGGCAAGGTAAGACGAGGGCAGAGGATTGTCGTTGTCGTTTCCGTTGGGCAAAAGAAAGCCGGTCGCGACAGCGAGCGCAATCGCGATTCCCACGCACCACAGCAGCAGTTTGCGATCCTTGGCGTCGAGCGACGAGAAAAATGTCATCGCGCACCGCCTTTGGCCAGGTGCCCCACCCTCGCCGCGTCTTTGTTTTTGCGGCTAGGGTGGGATTCAATACTGCTCAATTTTCGTTCTGGATCAAGAGTGCCTAAAATCAGCCCGTCGGCGAGCTTTTCGGCCTGCGCATAATCGCTCTCGGCCGCCGCTCGCCCGCCGTACCAGGTGCGTTCAAAACTACCGGTGAGTGTCGCTAGCCCGGCCTTGCGCGGGTCTTCCGCGGCCACCAGCGCCAGGTACTCGCGTGGAGTGCGCGCTCGGTCAGCCGGCCACAGGCGCTTCGATTCGAGCCTCGAAATTGTCGCCCAATAAACAAAGTGAATCGCCTCGCGCCATTGGCCGGCAGCGACGGCGCGACGTGCGTCAGCAAGCCACAGTTGCCAGTCGCGTGCCGAAGCGGCTCCGGCGGCGGGCCCGTCGCTCTCCGGCACCAGCCGTATGCGCCAGCGGCGTTCCAGTTGCAGCAGCCCCCAAGCCAGCCCCACGCACACAGCTAGAATGAATCCCCATACGATCACTCGCCCCACCCAGGCCGCGTGCGCCTGGAGCATTGCAGAGCTTTCCCAAAGCCGGTTGAGCCATTCGCCCAGTTTTTCCAGCAACGTGTCGCGCGCCGTGGACGTTTCCAGATTGCGAAAGTCGCGTCCTGAGAGTACCTGCTTCATCGTGTTGCGTTCATTTGCATGATCGGCAGCGGGCGCGGGCGAGGCCGCTCCCATCGCGTCAGCCTGGGCGATGTCCTGAGCTAAGCGCAATTCAGCAGCTTGCAAAAGCTGGCTGGTGTTGGGCTTCGGCGTGGGCGTGGTCTCCTCTGCTGGAGTCTGCTGGGAGCCTTCGGATGGCTTGGCTGGTGTTTTGTCTTGTCTCTCGCTGCTGTCCTGAAGACTGCCTTTATCTTGAGCTTTTTCCGGCGTTTGGTCTTTTTCCTGGGCCATCGCAAGCAACGCCCGCAGCCAGTTGTAGCGCACCAGCCGCCGTTCCGCATCAGGTGCATTCGAGAGCGGCACATGGTCGTCCTGCCCCAAGAGCGCCGGATCGCAACTCTTGGTGTCGCGCGCTTTAGCGCAGGCGGCAACGATCGCATTCAACTCGACAAGATGCTGGCGATACTCCGCGAGCGTTGCCTCGCGCCCGATATTTGCAGGCGGAACGGCTGCATCGGCAGCAGCTCGTGCTGTAGATGTGCCGAGAAGCGCGGCAAGGGCCGTAGTCAGCACCATGCCGGCGCGTTGAGAACGAGCCATCAAGCTCGACCCTCCACGGCTTCTGCTGGCGTAGTAACTGGCGCGTTCAGTCCAGCGGCTTCCATCATTCTCTCGATGTCGTATCCCTCATGCCGTATGCGCTGATCATAGTAGAAGAGGGTGAGGGCGATGGGAAAGATGGGGCCGATCAGCGTGGAAATCGCCGCAATCTCAAGTGATGTCAGAAACTTGTATAAGGGATACCCATGCCATGCGAATGCCTTCCAGTGCAAAGCAAAAACTATGGCTGCGGTGGGAAAAACCATGACCATGATCAACCCCATCGCCGCTACAAAGACAAGAATCCAGGTGAGCAATATCCTGATGCGAGCGCCTCTGGACAGCGTCCATGAACGCTTGATTGATTCGAGCCAGGGGGACCTCTCAATTACGCACGCAGCAAATGAAAGCGACAAGGATGCTCCCACCCAAACAACGCAGATCGCAAGTAGTGTGGCGCTCAGAGCGAAGAACAACTTAGGGACCGCGGTAACGGCTCCGCCCACACGGGAGTCGATGATCAAGCTTGCCGAGACTGCCGCTACCGAAAAGAGGAGAACCGGGACAAAGACCTCGAAGGTTGGCAATGCCAGAGCAAGCACAATAAAATCTTTGGCGCGATTTTTGAAAGTTGTAAATGCCAATCGATAACTCGATGGCTGGCCGCTTATAACGCTGACCGTGACAAAAACGAGTAATGGGTAGGCCAATAAGTGAATGAATTCACCAATAAAATAATTAACAGCCTTGGAGGATATTCCCGAAAGAGTCATGTGAAAAAGCAATGTCTTTCCAGAATTCGGGGGATTCAGTGCGGATATTCTTTCGATCGTAGATAGAGTTATGTACACCAGCGCCGGCAGCGCCGTTATTCCAGCAAAGACTAAGAACTTCGCCCTGTAGATCTTCAAGGTGCGGTCTAGGATTTCGCGTAGCGTCAAGGGGCGTACATTCGCTGTCATTCATTCACTCCGATTTGCGGAGATTCAGGCTTGGATTCGGGAATGATTGTCAGTCGCGGCACAGCCGGTAACCAAGGTGGGGGTTCCTGCGTTACCTCCGGTGCGACCTCAGGCGCCGGCGCGGCCACCATCCCCGCCTTTTGCATCATCCACTCAATGTCAAAGC
>JBAPYY010000458.1:0-13813 GCA_049284975.1 Occallatibacter sp. | reverse complement strand
GACATAGCCCGGCTGCTTGCCGCTTCGGGGGCTTCCGGATCACTGCACTCTGGGCAGCGATTGGCAAATCCGGGCTTGCCCGGCCTCAGCTCGAACTCCTCACCGCAGGCAACGCACGTTTTAATAGGAAACGCCATTTCTCTTCCATGATAAAACGCTTCGCGGCTGTCCATCGCAACTCGCCCGTATTTGCACACGTGCCTGCCCTGCTCCCGGCCTTATCCTCAACAGAGGACCCATGTCTGACTTTGCCCAGACCGTCAAGCAGCAGGCCGACATCGTCAAGGTGATCGAGGGCTACATCCGCCTGCGCAAGTCCGGCGCGCAAAATTACCAGGGGCTTTGCCCGTTTCACAAGGAAAAGTCGCCGTCTTTTTCGGTCCATGCAGTGCGCCAGTTTTACCACTGCTTCGGGTGCCAGGCTTCGGGAGACGTGTTCAGCTTCGTAGCCAAAATAGAGAATGTTGGCTTTCCCGAAGCGGTCCGGATTGTGGCGGGCAAGTGCGGCATTCCGCTGCCCAAGCGAGAGTTTTCCTCGCCGGAAGAAGCTGCCGGAGCGCGGCTGCGGGCCAAGCTGCTCGAATTGCACGAGACGGCGACGGCGTGGTTTGAAGAGCAGTTGCGCGGGCCAGAGGGTGCTGTGGCGCGCGAATATCTTGCCGGTCGCGGGCTCACTCCCGAAGGAATAAAGACTTTCCACATCGGCTATGCACCCGACAGCTTCAACGCCTTGCGCGACCGGCTGAGCGGCATGGCCGACAACGAAACCCTGCGCGCCAGCGGCCTGTTCGCCTCGAAGGAGCAGGGCGACGGAAGCCAGGGGCCAATCTATGACCGCTTCCGCAAGCGCGTCATGTTTCCGATTTCGAACGAGAGCGGACGCGTAATCGCCTTCACCGCGCGCACTCTTGAAACCGGTGAAAAGGCCGGCGCAAAGTACATTAACTCGCCGGAAACACCGCTCTATTCCAAAAGCCTCGTCCTCTTCAATCTCGACAAAGCGAAGTCCGCGATTCGCAATATGGAATATGCTCTGCTTGTTGAAGGGCAATTAGATTGCATAACAGTGTTTCTTAACCTCACGCAGAACGTCATCGCCACGAGTGGAACGGCCTTCACCGAGCAGCAGGTGGCAATTCTCAAGCGCCATACATCCAATGTAGTAATTAATTTCGACCCTGACGCTGCCGGCTCCAATGCCGCGGAAAAGTCCATTGCGCTGCTTACCGAGGAGGGCTTCAACATCAAGATTGTTACACTTGCTGAGGGTCTTGACCCAGACCGATATCTTCGCGATCATGGACCCTCAGCCTATGCAGATGCCTCCTATGCACGAGGCTGGCAATCGGAGGTTTTTCAAGATAAAGGAGATGGCTGGGAAGGCTATCGGGCGGAAATTCGAGGCGCGCGGAAGGTTACTGACTACCTAGTCGAACGGGCGCAACGGATGTTCCCAGGTGCCAGCGCGGAGCAGAAGGTGAAGGCCATGAACTTTCTGCTGCCGCACATTCGCCGGATGCCGGAGAAACTGGCGAGGGACCAGTTTGCCGCCGAAGCGGCGCAGAAGCTGGGCATCGATTCAGTGATCCTGCGCGAAGAACTGCGACAAGCCGCGCTGCGCCGGCGCGACCACGTTGAGTCGCGAGCCACGGCGTTGACTGAAGTCGAGCGGGTATTGTTACGGGCATTGGCCATCGACGACCCGGATTTCGAGCTGTCACGGAGACTTGCCGTGCAGGCGTTGGCCGAACAACCAGCCTGGTTTGAACATCTGGGCGCGTTCGTGGCGTTGCAAGCGCTTGCCGGGCGGCAGGCTCGCGATCCCATGGACGTAATCGAGGACGAGGCGCAACGGGCATTGCTGGCCGAGACTCTGCTGGCCGAGACCAAACCGCCTGAGGAAAGCGAGGTCCAGAGCGCCATCCAGGAGATTCACGAGCGGGCAATCGAACGCCGGCTGCGTGACATGCGGTCGCAGATCGCCGAGGCCGAGCGGCGAGGCGACCAAGCCGAGCTGGCAGTGTTGACCCAGCAGAAGCTGGATCTCGACCGGGCGCTGCGACTATTGCATAACCATAGGCCGCCGGAGCAGTAAACTGCCAATTTCCTGCGTCCAATCCGCAAATTACGCGTCAAATAGACAGAGTGTGGAGCAGGTGGAAGGCAGAACTGCCCGGCCCGGCCGCGAGATCGCCCGAAATGGCTCCTGACCACGCCTGATTTTGGCTTGGCATGGCAGGCCGAGACGTGGTAATCTATTGATCTCTGTGCAGATGCGCGCCCCTTTGCCCCAACTATGAGCCGCGGCTCGCGGGCGACCCAGGTGAAACCTGAAGCGCTTGTCATCCTGTTCCGAGCAACCACAAGAAACCGCATCATTTATGCGGGTGACCGCGGGTTTGCGTTCGCATGCGCCGATTGTTCCCGGTTTCTCACGGGAATTCGTTCTTCGCGCATTTTGGGCCTGACCAAGCTGGCGCCTGCGCACCGTCGCGCAAGACGGTGCTGAATCTACCTTGCGCGGGAGAGTAGGAGTATTTTGGCGAGCGACGACAAATTCGAACACGAACACGAGCTAGGTCACGAGCACGACGTTGACACCATTGTCGAGGTGGGCAAGGAAAAGGGCTACCTTACCTACGGCGATGTCAATGAGATGTTGCCGGATGAGATGGCCACTTCTGCCGACGATCTGGACGACCTGATCACCACCATCGGCACGCAGGGCATTGACCTGCTCGACGGTCCAAAGTTCCACGGCGACAAAGACTTCGATCTGGAAGAGGGCGAAGACGTCGAGCTGGACCTGACGCCCGGCACGCTGGAAAAGACCAATGACCCGGTGCGCATGTACCTGCGCGAGATGGGCACGGTGCCGCTGCTCACGCGCGAGGGCGAAGTTGAGATTGCCAAGCGCATTGAGCGCGGCCAACTGCGCGTTCTGAAGGCCATTTCGCGTTCGCCCATAGTGATTCGTGAGGTTGTGGCCCTGGGCGAGGACCTCAAGCGCGGCGTGCGCAACATCAAAGAAGTTGTAATCTTCGACGACGAGGAGCTCACCGAAGAGGTGGTGGTGGCGCGCGTCAAGGCGACCGTGGCCCGCATCGACGCGCTGGTGAAGCACCAGAAGAAGATTGCCGTGCTGGAGGAGAAGCAGGCCGCTTCAGGCACCACCAAGGCCAAGGCCTCTGCCGCGCGCAAAACCCGCTGGCTCATCGCCCGCGAGAAGGTTTTCGTTTCGCGCATTGTGCGTGAGCTCAAATACACGCCCATGGAGCGCAAGCGCCTGCTGGACAAGGTCAACAAGACCGTTGACACCATGCGCACGCTGGAGCGGCAGATTCGTTCGCTCGAGCAAAAGCACGAGGCCAGCCGTAGCGAAGAACTCAAGAAGGAGTACCGCCGGCAACAGAAAAATTGCAAGGCCGATCTTGAAAAGATCGAGGCCGATGCGAGCGTCTCTATCGTCGAGTTGAAGCGCACACAGCGCGAGATGATCCAGGGCGACATGGATGCGGATCAGGCCAAGAGAGAGCTGATCGAAGCGAACTTGCGCCTCGTTGTCTCCATCGCCAAAAAGTACACGAACCGCGGATTGCAGTTTCTCGACCTGATTCAAGAGGGCAACATCGGCCTGATGAAAGCCGTGGACAAGTTCGAATACCGGCGCGGCTACAAGTTCTCGACCTATGCCACATGGTGGATTCGCCAGGCCATCACCCGCGCCATCGCGGACCAGGCCCGGACCATCCGCATTCCTGTGCACATGATCGAAACCATTAACAAGCTCATCCGCACCAGCCGCCAGCTTGTCCAGGAACTGGGCCGTGAGCCTTCGAGCGAGGAGATTGCTCGCCGCATGGACATTCCGGTAGCCAAGGTGCGCAAGGTGCTCAAGATTGCGCAAGAGCCTATCTCGCTGGAAACTCCCATCGGCGAAGAGGAAGATTCGCACCTCGGCGACTTCATCGAAGACCGTCAAGCAGTTTCGCCGTCCGAAGCCGTCATCAGCGTCAACCTCAAGGAGTACACCTCGCAGGTTCTGCGCACGCTCACTCCGCGCGAGGAGCGCGTTATCAAGATGCGCTTCGGCCTGGAAGACGGCTCCGAGCACACGCTGGAAGAAGTCGGCCAGAGCTTCCAGGTAACGCGCGAGCGCATTCGCCAAATCGAAGCCAAGGCCCTGCGCAAGCTTCGCCATCCGTCGCGCAGCCGCAAGCTGAAGGCCTTCGTCGAAGGCGTCAAGGAAATGTAACTCGCCTGGCTGAAAGTTAGCCATGAAAAGCCGCAATCATGGGGTATTTGACAGTTTTTGAGGGGCACGAGCGTCGTTTTTCCATCGATGAACTCTAAGCTAGTTGGCTAAGATATTGCCTATCTAGCGGCCCCTCATCTTTAAAATGCACTAATTGCAAGGCAATCGTGTACAATTCTCGCGATGGCAAGTCGAAGGGATAAGGAACTCGATCATCAGTTCAGGATGCGGCTTGTACAGGCCATGTCATTAGGCTGGCAAGGGTTAATGAGGTTCGGCTGTGTAGTTGTTTTCTGTGTTTGTGCATACTATTGCACCCGTGAACTGGCCGGCAAGCAAACACTTGCCGATATAGAGTTCAGGGCCATTGCGGACCTCAAGGCGAACCGGTGGTTCGGTCTCATCCTCCCTTGGGGTTTGGCAGGGATGTCGAGCGCTTGGGCCATTGGTCAAACGTGGCTTCGGAAAAGGCACATCAAGCGAGTTTCCAGCGAGTGTTCTGAGATGCAAAAGCGGATCGATCCAGGAAGACGATCCAGCCAACTAAGCAAGCAAGGCGAAACTAGCCCGGAGGACTTCTGAAATGCAGAGCCCCTTTTACCTTCTGAGTGCAGTTGGTGCCCTGTGCGCGGCATATTTTCTGTGGACCTTGGGGATTAGAAAGTTCATCCTCGACATGATGAGAGAGAGAATCTTCGAGCTTCGCTTTGAGCTATTCCGCCTGTGCATGAACGGTGAACTGGAATTCGACGATGATGCATATCGTGCTCTCGAAACCCTGCTTAGCGGCCTGCTACGTTTTGGGCACCGAATCTCGTTTTTGACCTTTCTCTTCTCGGCAAGAGCGATTTCGCGCGCACAACAGGAGAAAGACTACGTAGATGTCGCAGCCCAAATCTCATTGAAGGTGTCGCGCCTGCAACCTAGCACTCAAGGAAAGATACTTGCGATACTGAAGAATGTTCATACTGCGGTGACTGTGTACATGGCATTAAGCTCGTCATTGTTCCTGTTGTTTTTCTTCGTCACCAAAACGCTGGCACTATTAGGATTAGTACATCTCGAAGGGACGAAGCAAAATGTACGAGAGGTCATCGAAAGTGAAGTGTACATCGCCGAGTCCGGACGCGGCATGCGTCTAGCAACGGCCTGATCATCTGCGTCGGGTTCCCGGGTCCAGCCTGCGGGACCTGAGGCACCACGAACCCTTCCCCTCCGTCGTTACAGGAAATTTCTCCCGACATCAAACCTCGCTCGTCGCGCCTGGAATCGGCGTCACCGGCGGACGCCGCAAGGATTGCGGCTCTTTGTTTGCGGAATTCGCTAACCCAGCGGCCATTTCCGGTGATATGCTTCCTCGCATGGCAGAATTCCCCACCAACCCAACTCGCTTCGATCCGTACAAGAATTTCAAATTCCGCGTGAAATGGGATGGCCAATACATCCCCGCAATTTCACGCATAACCGCGCTCGTCCGCACCACGGAGGTCATCGAGTTCCGCGAAGGCGGCGATCCCAGCACGAGCCGGAAATCGACCGGCCTGAACCAGTTCGCGCCCATAACGCTCGAGCGCGGCCTCACCGACGACACCGCTTTTGAAGACTGGGCAAACCTGGTCTGGAAGTACGGCGCTGGACTGGGCTCCGAGGTCTCGCTGAACGAGTTCCGCAAGGACATCTACCTCGAGTTCTACAACGAAGCCGGGCAACTGGTTCGCGCGTACAAAATCTACCGCTGCTGGCCCTCGGAGTATCAGGCGCTACCCGATTTGGACGCCAACGCCAACGCTGTGGCCATCGAGCACATCAAGCTCGAAAACGAAGGCTGGGAGCGCGATACTTCGGTCGTTCCGCCGCCACAGCCTTAGCTCATTGCTGCAGCTTCAATCTCGGCCCAATCTTCTTGCCGCCGCTTCAGCCCGGCCGCGTCGACGTTCTCTTCGAGATGCGCCACCTTGGACGTACCGGGAATGGGCAGCATCACAGGCGAGCGCTGCAGCAGCCAGCCGAGCGAAAGCTGCGCAACAGAAGCCGCATGGTGGGCTGCGACCTTCGCCAGTGTCTGCGCCGAGGGATCGTCCGCCTTCAGCAGTTTGCCAGCATTGATGGGATACCACGGCAAGAAGCCGATGCCCTGCCGCTCGCAATAATTGAGCGTCTCCTCATGCCGCCGGTCGGCCAGACTGTATCGATTCTGGACAGTCGTAATTCTGACGATCTTCTGCGCCTCTTCAATCTCCGCCGGCGTTACCTCGCTCAATCCAATGTGGCGAATCTTGCCTTGCTCCTGCATCTTTTTCAGTGCGCCCAGGCTCTCTTCCAGCGGTGTTCGCGGGTCGATGCGGTGCAATTGGTAGAGGTCGATGCGCTCCAGTTTGAGCCGGCGCAGGCTCATCTCCACACATTGAAACAGATAGCATGCGCGGCCTACGGGCTCGGCGCGTGCCGGGCCGGGACGGGTGTTTCCTCCCTTGGTAGCGATAACCACGCCGGGTACATAAGGGTGCAGCGCCTCGGCGATCAGCCTCTCCGCAATTTCCGGACCATAAGCGTCGGCGGTGTCGATCAAGGTCACACCCAACTCCACCGCCCGGCGCAGGACACGGTGAGCTTCGGCCGCATCGGCTGGCTCGCCCCATGCGCCCTCGCCCACCAGGCGCATGGTTCCATAGCCGAGGCGGTGAACGGGCAGGTCGCCCCCAATGAGGAATGTGCCGCTGGCAGATGCGTTTTGAGTTCCCATGGTTGTTTGGATGCTATACCTTGGCCCGCCGGTGCACCCGAAATCTATGGCCTCACGGAACCTCTTGCGATTGACTTGCGTATATTGGCCTAAGAGCAAGGAGAACCGGCCATGAGCACTCAAACCTATCCCAACGCGCAGGCAATCTTTTACCAGCAGTATGAAGCGGTGCGCCGTGACGAAGTTGTTGGCATCCTGCTGGCTCTGTTTCTGGGAGGCTTCGGCATTCACCACTTTTATCTGCGCCGGACGGGCCTGGGAGTCCTTTATCTCTTGTTCTTCTGGACGCCGTTCCCGTGGATTCTTGGATTTATCGAGTGCTTCTTCATGCCCGGCCGTGTGCGCGAGTTCAACGCTATCCAGGCAGCAGGAATTGCCGCTGTGCTCGGCATCTCGATGCCGAATTGGGGCCATCCATATAACGTCACAATCAATGTGCCGGCGGCTCCGCAACAGGGTACACTGGTGGCCTGCGGGCGCTGCGGTCAGACCTTCCCAACCGGTGCGCATTTCTGCTCAGGATGCGGCGCGGCGATCTGAAAGCGAATTCGCGAAGCTTTGACCAAGTTATCAACTCACAAGACACAGAAATTATCTGATAGGAGATTCGGGATTGATCATTAGCCGCCAAGCCAATCCGTGGAGCGAATTGGCCCAAACCAGATACCAGGCATACCAAGACCGGCTCCCAGAGATTAAGAAATGGCGCGAGCGCGAGCATGCCGCTGGCAGGCCATCTGGTTTGGACGACTATTTTCGTGCTTACGGTTTTTGTTTTGTTTGTAGTTCAACAGGGACAAGACTCAACCCAGTAGGCTGGAACGGAAAGACTCCCCTGTTCCAACAGTGCCTGGTCTGCGGCGGCACCGGAAAGCTCCCAACGTCTTAGAACCTGTCCAGGAACGAGCGAAATCAACCATGGAAGGAATAATCGGAGAGACATGGGGCCGGCAGCGCAGTGATATGTACCCGAGGGATTTGACGGACAAGCAGTAACAGGCTTTGCGCCAAGGCTGGATGCATCCAGCCCCGGCGCAAACTTTATTCCACTTCCAGCACCAGGCACTTCAGGTACTCGGTCTCAGGTAAGTTCAGCACAACCGGATGATCGAGAGCTGGGCCACGCCGTTCCAGCAATCGCACACGCCGGTGCGCATCGGCCGCAGCCGAAGCCACGCTGCCTTCAAGGTCGGCCCAACTCACATGATGCGAGCAGGAACAAGTAACCAACAGTCCGCCAGGGCTTAGCATCTTGAGCGCGCGCAGATTCAGTTCCTTGTAGCCGCGCAGCGCGCTTTCGACGGCGCGCACGCTCTTGGCAAAGGCCGGCGGATCGAGCACAATGGCGTCGAATTTCTCGCCCGCATCTGACCAGCCGCGCAGAATTTCAAAGGCATCGCCTTCTACCCATTCAACCTGTGTCGTGAGACCGGAGCGGTTGGCCTCGAAGTTCTTCTCTGCCACTTCGAGCGATGCGCGGGAAGCGTCAACGCCCGTAACCTGCGCGCAAACCTGTGCCAGGTGCAACGCAAAGCCGCCCTGGTAACAGCAAACGTCGAGAGCCCGTCCGCCCCCTTCGCGATTCGCCACGCCCAACCGTTGCGCCCACTCGGCCGCAGCGGCATAGTTGGCTCTCTGGTCAAGGAATGCGCCCGTCTTCTGCCCTGAATTCGCATCGAATTCAAAGACCAGGCCATTCAGCCGGAATTGCGTGCTCGCAATTTGAATTGCCGCGGAAGTACCCGATTCGGAGGGACCCGACAATACGGAAGGAGCCTGCGATACGGTGGCAGTCGGCGATACGGAGGGAGGCGGGGGTTTCAACCCCCGCAAATCGCCATCAGAATCGACGCGGGCTTTAGCCCCGGAAGAAATTCCCTCAGCGACAAACAGCGGAGCCGGATTTGGCGCGGCCAACCCCTCCAACTCGCGCACTCTCGGGTCGGGCCGTTCCCAAATCGCTGCCGGAGACAGCTCATCGCGCAACACGCGCACGCAGGTTTCGCGCACCGCGACAGAATCCAATCCTTTGACCAGTAGCTGCAAAATCACCAGGTCGCCATACTTGTCCGCGATCAAGCCGGGCAGCTCGTCGGCCTCGCTGAAACAGAGCCGGCAGGCGTTGGTTTGCTCGTCGAGCAACGGACGCCGTCGCCGAATCGCCACGCGCAGACGGGTTTCGAGCAACTCAAGCCACGCAGCCTCGCCGACAGCTTCACGCGAAATGAGCCTCAATGCAATCTGCGATGTGGGACTATAAAGCGCCGTGCCCAGCAGCAGTCCGCGGCTGTCGGCCACCGGCAAAAGCGCAGGAGCCTCGCCCGCGGGCAGCTCGACAGATTCGATGTCGGACGAGTAAACCCACAAATGGCCCGCGCGCAACCGGTCGGCTGCGCGGCGGCTGATTTTTGCGCCGGGAGCGGTTTTGGATGTCTTCGGGGTTGTGTCAGGTCGGGCAGTGCGTGGCTTGGTCATGGGCTCCCTTGGTCTGGTTCATCTTAACAAGGTTCGAACCTCTCGCGAGCGCAGGCGGCGTCCCGTTCATTCCTTTTGAACGCGACCGGCCTATAATGAAGCATGGCGATTGTCCCGCAACCCGTTCCGGCAGAGGTTCCTGGCGTGACCCCGGATCCGGCGGGAAAGACGCAGGCTGCGGTGCGCGAGGTCGACCACCAGGCCATTGACCGGCGTTTAGAGGCGCTGCTCAAGCAGGTCCACGCCAACCGGCCCACCGATGACATCGCTCTGATTCGCAAGGCATGGGAGTTCAGCGCCCAGCATCATCGCGGGCAGATGCGCGCCTCAGGCGAGCCTTACATTATTCATCCGCTCGAAGTGGCCGAAGTGCTGACCGAGATGAAGATGGATTCGACCTCCATCGCCGCCGGCCTGTTGCACGACTCGGTGGAAGACACGCCCGCCACCAATGAAGAAATTGCCTCCAAATTTGGCGATCAGGTGGCCCACATCGTCGAGGGCGTCACCAATATCGACAAAATCGAATTTGCCAACCGCGAGGATCGCCAGGCAGAAAACGTGCGCAAAATGCTGCTGGCCATGGTCTCGGATGTGCGCGTGGTGCTCATCAAGCTCGCGGACCGGCTGCACAATATGCGCACGCTGGAGCACCTGAAACCCGCCCGTCAGGAATCCATCGCCCGCGAAACGCTGGACATTTATGCGCCTCTGGCTCACAGGCTGGGCATGGGCAAAGTGCGCGGCGAACTCGAAGACCTGGCCTTCCGCTACACCGACCCGGTGAGCTACGAACAGGTCGCCGCAGCCGTTGAGTCGCGGCGCGTTGAGGGTGAGCAATTTTTGCGCGGCGTGGAAGATACACTCAACGAGCAGTTGCGCGAAAACGGCATCGAGGCCAGGGTCGAGTGGCGCATCAAGCGCATCTATTCCATTTTTCAAAAGCAGCAGCGCTCCAAAGTTTCCTTCGATCAGGTTTATGATTTGCTGGCCGTCCGCGTTATCACGCAAGACGTGGCCGCATGCTATGCAGTCTTCGGCCTCATTCACACCCTCTGGCGTCCCGTGCCCGGCCGCATCAAAGACTTCATCGCCATGCCGCGCGCCAACCGCTATCAGTCGCTGCACACCACTGTGATGAGCCCCGCCGGCCACCAGTTCGAAGTGCAGATCCGCACCGAAGAGATGCATCGCATCGCCGAGGAAGGCATCGCCGCGCACTGGAAGTACAAGGCCGGCGGCGGCGCGGCCGTCACGGCGCGCGACGAGGAACGGTTGAATTGGATCAGGCAGCTGGTCGACTGGCAAAAGGAGATGACCGACCCCAACGAATTTCTCTCCAGCCTGAAGATGGACCTCTATCCCGACGAGGTTTACACATTCACGCCCAAGGGGAAGGTGGTCGTGATTCCGGCGGATGGCACGCCGGTCGATTTTGCTTACACAATTCACACCGAGGTGGGCCACACCTGCGTTGGCGCCAAGGTGAATGGCCGCATGGCGCCTCTGCGCACCAAGCTTCACACGGGCGACATTGTCGAGATTGTCACGCAGAAGGATCACAACCCCAGCCGCGACTGGCTGACCTTTGTTAAGAGTCCGCGCGCGCGCAACAAGATAAAACATTGGCTCAACGAAGACCATCGCCGCCGCGCCGTCGAAATCGGACGCAAGCTGCTGGAGCGCGAGGCGCGCAAATACAAAGTGCCGCTTGCTCAGATCGGCGACCAGGACCTGGGCCGCATCGCTAACGAATACGGCGTGGCTACTGCAGTCGATCTGCTGGCCGCGCTCGGTCAGGGCAAGCACACCGCCCGCCAGGTGCTCAGCAAACTGGCGCCCAGCGCCGTCAACCAGCCGGAGACTGAGGCCGTGCCGGAAGTCAAAACCGGCGCCGCGGCCATGTCTGATGCGGTGCGCAAGCTGCATCTCACCGGCTCTGATTCGCTTCAGGTGGAGGGCCAGAACGATTTGCTCGTTTATCGCGCGCGATGTTGCAACCCCATTCGCGGCGAAGAGATCGTCGGCTATGTCACGCGCGGCAAAGGCGTGGCTGTTCATGCGCGCGGCTGCCCGAACGTGCAAAATCTGCTTTACGAGAGCGATCGCCGCATTGCTGTCGAGTGGTCTCGCGTGGGCGACGCCGCTGGCCGCCCGCAACGCTACCCGGTCAAAATCACCGTCGCATGCGACGACCGCGCCGGCATTCTCAAAGAGTTGATCGCCGTCATCTCCGACGACAACGCCAACATCAGCGGCGTAGATATCCGCCATGACGAAAACGGCGAAGCCATCATCGAGTTTGTCGCCGAAGCCGAAGACGTGGGCCATCTGAATCGCATGGTCCTCGGCCTGCGCCGTGTAGCCGGCGTCCGCGCCGTGCAGCGCGCGCAAACCGCGTAACTCTACTTCCCCAGCACCAGCTTGGCAATCGTCGCCAGTTGCATATTCGACGTGCCTTCGTAGATCTTGCCGATCTTCGCGTCGCGGTAATACTTTTCCGCCGGATAATCGCGCACGAAGCCGCTGCCGCCGAAGACCTCCACGCACTGGCTTGCCACGCGTTCAGCCACCTGCGAAACAAAATACTTGGTCATCGCCGCCTCGCGCGTAAACGGCAGCCCTGCGTCTTTCAGCCGCGCCGTGTTGTAGACCATCAGCTTGGCCGCCTCAATCTCGGTAGCCATTTCGGCCAGCGTAAACTGCACAGCCTGGAAATCCGCAATCGGCTTGCCGAACTGGCGTCGCTCTTTGGCGTAGCGCGACGCGTGCCCCCATGCGCCCTCGGCCAGTCCCAGCATCTGCGCGCCGATCCCGATGCGCCCTTCGTTCAGCGTCTCGATGGCGATCTTGTATCCCTGGCCGGGTTTGCCCAGCAGGTTCGCCTCCGGAACCACGCAGCCGTCCAGAATCAGCTCGCATGTACTCGATGCCCGAATCCCCAGCTTGTCTTCCTTGCGACCCACACTGAATCCCGGCGTGTCTTTCTCCACCAGAAACGCAGTAATGCCGCGATAGCCCGCCGCCGGATCGATCGTGGCAAAGACGATGAACAGCCCCGCCTCGCGCGCGCTGCTGATCCACAGCTTGCGCCCGTCCAGCCGATAGCCGCCTTCCACCGCTTCCGCGCGAGTTTGCAGCGCAAAGGCGTCCGAACCCGCGCCAGCCTCGCTCAGCGCATATGCCCCCACCGTGCCGGTTGCCATCTTCGGCAGCCAATGTTTCTTCTGCTCCTCTGTCGCCCACCTCAGGAGCGCATTCACGCACAGCGTATTGTGCACGTCCACCACAAGCGCCACTCCGGGGTCCACGGTCGATAGCGCCTCAATGGCCAGCACCGAATCAAAAAAGCTGCCGCCCGCGCCGCCCATCTCGTCGGGAATCTCAATGCCCATCAGTCCCAGCTCGAAGAGCCGCTCCACCAGCCCTGCTGCCAGGTGCTGTTCTTCGTCCATGGTGCGAACAAGCGGGCCAATTGTCTCCTCGGCAAATTGCCGGACGGTTGTATAAAAAAGGCTTTCCTCTTCAGAAAGTTGTGTAAGTACGAGGGAGCGAGCTGCGGGAGCCACTGTACTACCTCCGGCCTTGAAGTGTATCAAAACAGGTGGCCTGCGAGCCGTGACCAAGCCAGCCGGCACTGGCTTTGTCTAAACGGTACACTCCTGTGTCATTGCACGACTTCACGGGCTGCGAAAAAACTCATCGCTTTGTATCAGGGCACGGCTTCAGCCGTGCCTCAAACGCAACAAAATATTGAGGGCTTCAGCCCCGGAGCCTCATTCCAACTTACTCACGATCTTTCCCCGGCGCGTCAACTTGCCCTGCGATATAGCGTCTAACCGTACGCTTTGCATTTGCCTCGTTTGCGTATCACGCTTTCCAAGGCGTAGCCTTGGGTTTTCCCGCTCGCTCGTGTATCCGGTCGCTGGATTGACTAAGCATTCGCTTAGTATGCAGACTGGAACCGGGATCGGGTTTTTCCCCTTCTGAGAAAGATTTCTGCGCGTTTTGATCGAAAATGCCTCATCTTCCACCAAGAAGCTGAACTGCGAGTTATCTTAAAGTTCTAGCTTTTGAACCAAAGGTGGAATCGCGGCTGGCGCGTCGCCTTGGCTAAATTTCCGATGTGAACCGCAACTTTTTGCATTTTCGGGGGTTTATTCTCCGAAGGAAGGGTCCGGGAAAGTCCAATATGCGCTCTTTGAAGCTGTCCTCCCTCTTTGTATTGGCTGGCGCATTGCTCTGCTCCGCAGGGCTTCTGGCTCAGAGTTCCACCACATCCCCGCGAATCACCTCCGAAATCGATGAGTCGTCGCTGACCACGCTCAAGGGCAATGTAC
>JBAPYY010000457.1:0-2723 GCA_049284975.1 Occallatibacter sp. | reverse complement strand
ATTTTCAGCTTCGCCGCGGCGTATGGCCAACATGCGATGCGAGGGAATCATCTTTACGGGCTCGGAGTACTCGTAATACATTTTGAACTTTTCCTGCTCGTCCACCGCGTCAGTAGATTTGCGGCTGACGACTACGCCCTCGTCGAAGAGAAGTTGACGCAGAGCCTTGCGCAGATCGGCGTCTTCACTGATCCATTCGGCAACAATGTGGCGCGCGCCCTCCAGGGCTTCGTCCGCTGTGGCCACGCCCAACTCCGCATTGATAAATGTCGCGGCAAAAGTTTCCAGCGATTGGCCGGAATTCTGCTGCGCCCAGAGGTATGCGGCCAGCGGCTCGAGGCCTTTTTCGCGCGCGATGGTTGCCTTGGTGCGGCGCTTGGGCTTGTAGGGAAGGTAGAGATCTTCAAGTTCCGCCTTGTCAAGCGTCGCTTCAATGCGCGCCTTCAACTCATCGGTCAGCTTGCCCTGCTCGGCGATGGAGGCAAGGATGGTCTCGCGCCGGCTGACGAGGTCGCGAAAGTAAGCCAGCGATTCTTCAATCGCCAGAATCTGCACCTCATCGAGGTTGCCGGTGGCTTCTTTGCGATAGCGCGCGATAAACGGCACGGTTCCGCCTTCGTCGAGCAGTTCGATAACGGCAACCAAGCTGCGAAGTGGGAGGTTCAGCGTTTTCGCAATGTGAAGAAGGATTTCAGGGGAGAGATTTTTAGTTTCAGTCATGAGCGTCTATCCCAATGGTACATGGACCGGCGAGAAATGAGCGTGCGGCAAAATCGCCGATAATAGATAAAGAGATTTCCTGCGGAACTCAGGTCATGACCACCGGCGGCCAACCGGCGGAACGAAAGCGATTAACAGCCGGATGAGCACTGCCATTGATTTACGGAGCCTTACGGAGGCCGAAGAGCACGCCTGGAAGCCCGAGGCAAATCCGTGGATGATCGCCGCATCGGTGATGATGGCGACCTTCATGGTGGTGCTCGATTCTTCGGTTGCCAACGTAGCGCTGCCGCACATTGCGGGCAATCTCTCCGCCTCAACCGATGAATCAACATGGGTTCTGACCAGCTACCTGGTTTCCAACGCAATCATGCTGCCCGCCGCCGGATGGATTGCGCGGCGCATCGGGCGCAAGCGGCTGCTGTTACTTTCTATCGTCATGTTCACCTCGGCCTCTCTGCTCTGCGGCATGGCGTTGACCATGCCCATGCTGATTGTGGCGCGCGTGTTGCAAGGCATTGGCGGCGGCGGAATGCAGCCGTTGGCGCAGTCGATTCTGCTGGAAAGTTTTCCGCCCCGCCAGCACGGCACGGCAATGGCCGCCTATGGAATCGGCGTAATCGTGGCCCCGGTGATTGGCCCCACGCTCGGCGGATGGATCACCGACAGCTACTCCTGGCGCTGGATTTTTTACATCAATCTTCCCGTCGGCTTGCTGGCGCTTTTCATGGTCAATCTTTACATCGAAGACCCTCCTTATCTGCGCGAGAAATTCAAGGGAGCAATCGACTATCTCGGTTTTGGACTGCTGGCGCTGTGGCTGGGTTCGTTGCAACTTGTTTTGGACAAAGGGCAGGAGGCAGATTGGTTTGCGGTGCCCTGGGTTTGCTGGACAGCCGCTATTTCGACGGCGGCACTTGTCGCGTTTATTATTCGCGAACTCACTGACCACGAGCCGATTGTGCAGTTGCGCATTCTGCTCGACCGCAACTTTGCCGTCGGAACGCTGATTACGTGCACATACGGATTCGTTCTTTACGGCGTCACAGCCATGCTGCCGCTGTTTCTGCAAACTCTGCTGGGATATTCCGCGTTGCAGAGCGGTCTCACGGTGAGTCCGCGCGGTCTCGGCTCGTTGGCTTCCATGGTCGCGGTCGGGGTACTTGTGCGCAAAGTTGATGGCCGCTGGCTGATGTGTTTCGGCTTTGCCTTGCTTGGCGTATCCACATGGATGCTGGGCCGTGTCAATCTGCAAATCGGCATGTCGTATGTGATTCTGCCCAACGTGGTCAACGGATTCGCCATGGGCTTCATCTGGGTTCCGCTCACCACCATGACGCTGAGCCGCCTGCGCAAGCAGGATATGGGCAATGCGACAGGCATCTACAACCTGATGCGCAACATTGGCGGATCAGTCGGCATCGCCAGCATCACGACTATGCTGGTGCGCGGCTCGCAGGTGCATCAGAATTATTTAGCGGCTAACGCGGGTGCGCGAAATGTTGTCGAAGGAACTTTCGTCCGCGGAATTCAGGCGAGGCTTTTCTCCCAGGGCGCGGACATGGTTAGCGCGCATGAAAAGGCTCTGGGCGCACTCTACCAAAGCGTGCAGCAGCAAGCGTCATTGCTTGCGTATGCGGATAACTTCCGGCTGCTGGCCTTGCTCGCTCTGCTCTGCTTGCCGTTGGTGCTGCTGTTTCAAAAGGTCAGGAAGCATGATTGATGCAAGCATTGGAACTCTATTAATCATCTAGTTCCGGGCCGCGCAGGCTGTCGTTCTGCGCGAAGCCCTTTTCGAGTTCGCGGCGGACTTCGGGTGTGTCTTCTTGAACACCGCAACGAGGCATGTAGAGAGTCCGCCCTGCTCTATATTGCTCGCCGGAAGACAGTAGGATATAGCGCTTGCCGTTAGTTAAATGCTCCGGCAACTGCGACGGAGGGTTGAAATGTTGGCCTGGAAAGGTATTGGCCTCAATAATCGTACCTGCAGGCCAAATGCGGGC
>JBAPYY010000456.1:0-2241 GCA_049284975.1 Occallatibacter sp. | reverse complement strand
AAACAAGCGGGTTCTTCGTATCGCGAATGCAAACGTCGCGATAGAGTAGGTCGTGCACCAGACCGCCGCGGCTGCGGTCCGACTTGATGCGAATACCGTTGTCTGCGCCGTCGATTGTCAGATCGTCAACCAGCATGTGATCAACCCCACCGCTGGTTCCGCTTCCGATGGACATGCCGTGCCCGGTATAGAAATGGTTGTGAAGGATGGAGATGTTCGATGATGGTACTGATCTGCCCGACTTAACCGCAACGTCATCGTCTCCCGTATGAATGGAACAATAAGCAATGGTCACGTTACGCGAGGATCCAGGGTCGATGCCGTCCGTATTGCGAGCCGTCTTGGGCGTCATAATCTTTACGCCCCACGCAGTGAAACCGTCCGTCTCATTGACGCCAACATGAAAGTTAGGCGAGTTACGCAGCGTAATCTTATACATGGTGAAGCCATCTGCGTGACGCAACACAATCATCACCGGAACGCTCTGCTGTTTATCTGTAATCTTTGCCTGGTGCGCCAGGTCCCACCATGTCACATCTTGGCCTAACAACTTCGCACCGCCCCGTCCATCAATGGAGCCCATACCCATGATGCCGCTTCCCTTTGCGCCATCGCCGAGAATAAGCGGCTTGCAGCCGTGGCCGCGCTCGCTAACAATGCCGCAACTCCCAGGGGCGAGATCGTATAGTCGCGGATCGCGCGAAGCGACCAGCGCAGTATTCGCGTCCACCACCAGAGTTACTCCTGCGCGAAGGTTAATGGGGCCGGTAAGAAATACATTCTTCCGTCCGTCAGCGCCCAGCACCACAGCCTTGCCCGCGTCACAGTTATCAATCGCGCGCTGAATGCGCTCGGTATCTAGTTTGTGCTCGTCATCAGGTGCGATCACACCGCTATTAGCCGCGATGCCAGCGCTGAGCGTGACGCACGCCGCGGGAATATGCGGTTCGGTAACCTTGCGCGTGTCTTGAGCGGACAAGGTCAGAGCAAAACACAACAACGATGAGGCAGTGAGCAAAAGACTTGAAACTGGACGCATATGTCTCCTATTGAAACGGAAGTGAATCGAGCTAATTCTGGTGGGCAGAGGTGGTTTTGCTGTTCAATGGTGCAGGCTCCGGCGTGGAATGTTCGCGCGGAATTTGCGCCAGAATCCATCGGACAAGTTCTTTGCCAGCGGCGTAGTTGTCATACTCGGCAGGGAGTTTTCGCCCATCGGTGTATTCGTTGTAGAGCCATGGATCGACCGTGGCAAAGACAGTTCCTTTGCCGTAATGTGCAGTGGCCATCAGAATGTCTCCGTGATCGCGAAGCACTGCGACCGCTGGAGTCTTCACTGAGATCGTGCAGATTTCTTTCATGTAGATGGTGTGCGCTGCGTGGAAGATGGGGCCGGCCGCATCGATGGAAATCTTTCCCATTTCAAACTTGTTTCCGTCCACCTTATTGCGCAGCACATCGTTAAAGTGGATACCGAATTTCTCGGCCAGAAGATTCAGGTGCTCAAGATCGGCGTTCACGGGGTCGTTTTCCATAATCACCAGCACGCCGCCGGCTCTCACCCACTCGGCAACCTGCGCTGCATCCTCCGGTTGCATATAATGCGGGTTCGGATTCTTCGCCGGAATATCCGGAGAGACAACGATGTAGACCTGCGCCTGGCGAAGCGCAGGGAGTGTGGGCGCCACATAGAGAGTTTTCGTTTCCGCGCCGAAGCTGTTGAAGATGTGACCGAAGAGAGAGTAACCGCTGTTACTCAGGTCGTTCCATTTGTAATGAAATGAGATCTGCTGGCCAAATGCGTCTGGCCGCTTTTGGCTATTGAACCAGGCGTCAAGTAAGACTGTTTCGCCTCGACCCAATTTCGCATTCGCTGCGTTCTCCATCTCCGCGCTCGCCAGCAGAAAAGCGCCCACTCCCTTGGGATCGTTGGTGACAGTCTTCTCGCCGATGTAATAGGAGTAGCTGCCGTCTCTGTATGGATCGCCCCCAAGCCCCGCGCCTTTCACCGTTCCTGTGAGCGAAACCGCATCGCCGGGCCCAGCTTCGACAAAGCGATTCAGAATGCCTTTGTATCCGCGCTCGGCATTCGCAAGATAATGCTGCGGAAGATAGCCTTGACGCACGCCTCTGGCTAGAGCGTACACAAACATGCAGGAGGCGGAAGACTCCGGGTAATTTCCCTTCGCGCCAGCTTTGTCGAGCACCTCATACCAGAGGCCAGTCGCGCTGTTCTGATAG
>JBAPYY010000455.1:0-12145 GCA_049284975.1 Occallatibacter sp. | reverse complement strand
CCCAGACTTGATTCGGACTGACGAAAGGCTTAAAAGCTGAGATGAAGCGCGACCGATGCGCCAGAGTGCTTTTGGCCGCCATTGGGGTCGAATTGGTTGCCAGCTCCTGGTCCTCGCATGGGGCCGGAGGAGAAGCCGCCGCGCGGCGCGCCTGCCGAGGGGCCTGAACCCAGCATCGTGGATGCGGTGAAGTTGAACATTCCGTTACCGAACGTGGGGCTATTGAAGGTGGCGTTGGCAGAACCCATGCCGGCTCCGCTGCCCATTCCATTGCTTCTTGCGCCGAGGCCATTATTCCTCGCGCTCAGGCTGTCCTGATAGGAAACACGGAAGCTGACTACGGAGGACTTCAGGTACATTCCCAGATTGCCCTGCATGAGTTGGTTGAGCTTGAGGTCGACTGGAGCGTAGCCATGGGCGCCGTTCATCCCCTGACCTAGTCCGCCATCACCCAGCCCGCGGCTGCGAGCATTCGTCCCTTGAAAAAGAGACTCAAGGTCGTCCGGTTCACCACCCTTCGGACGAAGGCTTGCCTCCGGGGAGCCAGGTTCATCACCAATCCCGGAAAAGCGGTTGGAGCGGGATTGCCCGCCACGCTGGAAAGCATCAAGCAGCGCGCGATATTCAATCGAAAAACCCGAACTCGAGTCGCGCTGTGCGGCCAGGCTATGAGAGGAGCCGGATTGGCTGTGATTCATCTTTCGGTTGGAAGGGGATGCATCTCCAGTGGAAACCATATCGCTGACGGCAGGCGAAGGCGCGGCGACAGATGCTGGCGCTGCGGCGAGAGCGGACGCTGGGACGGGCGCCGAAGGGTACAGGCTGTCAGAGGGCTCGGCATTTTGCGCGCGCGAATCTCCTGCACAGGCGCTGAAGGCCAGGATGAGAACGCAAATCGGGCCGGCAAAACGCTTGCATTTGCATGAACGCGAAGCGCAGCTCACAGGCATCACCACCATCCGGGATGGAGACGGGGATGGTCTTCCATTTTCCCTCTTGCTATTAGACGCCCATTTGGGCATTGATGACGACAGAAATCGGCGGCCCCGCTGGACGAACTAACCCCGTCGCATATGGTGATTGCCTCTGGAGCCTTCTATGCGATACTCGAAAAGGCATGTATAAGCGAATCGTTCTCAAGCTTTCGGGCGAAGTGTTGGCCGGTCCGCGCGGTTTCGGCCTGGACGCCGACAAGCTCGCCGAGATTACCGGCGAGATTGTCGATGTGCACTCGCTGGGCGTGGAAATCGGCGTGGTGGTGGGCGGAGGAAACTTTTTCCGCGGCGCAGGCGCACAGGCTAAAGCGATGGACCGCGTGGCTGCCGACAACATGGGCATGCTCGCCACCATTATTAACGCGATTGCCATGCAAGACGCCATTGAAAAGCGCGGCGTGCAGTGCCGGGTAATGAGTGCCGTCTTTATGAACCAGGTGGCTGAGCCGTACATTCGCCGGCGGGCTGAACGCCATCTGGAAAAAGGCCGCGTGGTCATCTTCGCCGCCGGCATCGGCAATCCCTTTTTCTCAACGGATACTGCGGCCAGCCTGCGCGCCATGGAGATCAAAGCCGATGTCCTGCTGAAAGCCACCAAAGTGGAAGGCATTTACAACGCCGACCCGGTGCTGGTGAAGGACGCGGTCAAGTACGACGAGATCACCTATATGGAAATTTTGCGCCAGGGGCTGATGGTGATGGACCTGACCGCCGTGAGCCTGTGCAAAGACAACAACCTTCCTATGGTCGTCTTCAACATGAACCAGCCGGGGAATATCCGGCGGGTAGTGCTGGGCGAAAAAGTCGGCTCGCTGGTCACGGCGTAAACGCAGCTTTCAGCTTCTAGCTACTAGCTACTAGCTTTTAGCCGATTCTTGCTCTTTCGAACTATTCGAGCTCGTCCTGAAATTTACCCCGCAATGGATAGAGCTAAAAGCTAGAGGCTAAGAGCTACCAGGTGGAGACGCGCAAGCCAGATCGGCTGAATGCTCTGACGGGGTTGCGCTGTTTCGCGGCCGTCAACATCGTCTTTTTCCATTTTTCCAATCCCCAGTGGTTTGGCTTTCTGGCGCCGGTGGTCAACGCCGGTTATGTCTCCGTTAGCTACTTCATTCTGCTCTCGGGGTTTGTGCTCGGCTATAACTACAACGCGCGGGCGCGGGCCGGAGAACTGGACCGTGTGCGCTTCTATAAGGCGCGGTTTACGCGCATCTATCCCATCTATCTGCTTAGCCTGCTACTGAGCCTTGGGACGTTGAGCAGGGAATACACAAGCCACACACATGCTATGTTCTGGACTGGCGTGGTCCTCACGCCGTTGATGCTGCAAGGCTTTTTCCCGTCCATCTCCACCTTTCTGAACACACCGGCCTGGACCATGTCGGCCGAGGCCTCCTACTACGTTATCTTTCCCTGGCTGGCACGATGGAAGCGTCCGGAGCGCGCTGCGCCCTATCTTTGGAAGATGGCTGGCGTCTGGATGCTGGGCCTGATTCCCGGCGCACTCTATATTGCGTTCAATCCGGACGGCATTGCGCATCCCGATCGCTGGAGCTACGGCCATTGGCTGTGGGCGCTCAAATATACCCCTTACACACACGTGGCCAGTTTTATCTTTGGCGTGATGCTGGCTGAGCTGGACGAGCTGATAGCCCGCGATAGCCATCTGCGCCTATGGCTGGGACTAGGCGGCTTTGCCGCCATCTACGGCATTCTGACGCTGGGGCCGCTGATGCCTTATGCCATCATGCACGACGGCTTGCTTATGCCGCTCTTCGGCTGCATCGTCCTCGGGCTGGCCGGGAAGAATCCGCTGGCATCCCTGCTGGGAATACGCCCGCTCGTCTTTGTCGGCGAGGCCAGCTACTGCCTTTACCTGCTCCACTTCAACCTGTGGAACATAGTCCATCACTCCCACGTTCTCGACTGGCTGGGCCTCGCCCGCTTCGACCCCTGGCTCAGCTATGTGCTGCTCATTGCCATGGCCTTGGCGATGCTGTATCTGGTCGAAAAGCCCGCCCAGCGGCAACTGCGCAAGTGGATGAGCGCGCAATAGTCGCGGATCATAACCATTCACAAGCTCCTCAAAGAGCTGGTGTCGCGCACCCTTTAGCCGGCTTGTTGAAGCCCCGCGCAGACAAGAAGGCCCAGCCTGATGACGGCCGGGCCTTCTTGTCTGCATAACTGGCTGCGGCTACGGTGTAACCGATTGTGTGGAATAGTTGCCGTGGGGAACAGACACGATAGCGGTCGGTTTTTCCCCGGTAGGATACGGGGTGGCTTGTGTGGTCGAGAGCGCGCCCGAAGTCGGATTTGCGCGGAAGCCGGAGATGGAGTTGCCCAGGAAGTTGGCGGTATAAACAAACCGTCCCAACGCCGGATCCATCACAATGGCGACCGGCTCAGTGTCAGTCGAGTTGTTGCCGGAGCCGGTGGTGTTCACCGCTGCCGTCGGAGTCCCGGTGGCCAGGGTGATCTCGTAGGGAGATACCGTGGAATCCAGCGAGTTAGTTACATAGATGAACATGCCGCGCGGATCGATAATCACGGCGGAGGGTTCGTTCCCTGTCCTGAACGGGCCGTTGGGCAGGAAGCTCAGTACATTGCCGTCAATAATCGTGTAGCCAATCAGCTGGTCCTGCGCGAAGTCGGTGATATAGACAAAGCGATCAGTTGGGTCAGAGGCGATCGCCGAAGGCTTCACGCCTGCTTCCCATGGGCTGACGGTAATGGCGGGGTTGCCTGAGGTAGACGCTGTCAACGTGCCGGTCGAGCCGATGCTGAAACCGAATACCCAGCCGGAATTGGCGGTGCTAGTGGGGCTGCAGGCCGGCGTAGGAGTGCAGCCGGGATTGTAGGCCGACGCATCATAGGCCGAGACGAAGACGGCGCTGCCGGTCACCTCGCTGTTATTGGCCAGCACCGTGAGCCCCGTGGGCACAATGACGTCGCTCGTATAGGCGCCGCTGGAAACATTGGCGAGATTCAACGGCGCTGAAGCAACGACGGAGCCAATCGTACCCGAAGAAAGCCCGTATTCGGTAAGCGCCGCAGAGCCGGAGGTGCATCCCAGCGATGCCGAGGGCGTGCAGGAAATCACATACAGATAGGTCCCGGCAGAGTTCACTGCCATGCGAATGGGCGTAACGCCTGCCGCCAGAGTGAGCGTATCCTTCGATGTCAGCGTGCCGTCGATGCCGATGCCGAAGTGGACGATATTGTTGCTTCCCGAATTGGCGATGTAAAGATTTTCATAGTCGGTGGTGACGACCATGGCAACAGGGTCCACTCCGTTGGACGACACGGCGCTATTCACCGTGCGCAATGCGCCGGACTGGGAGTCTGCCGCGTAAGTCTCGATCTGCCCATCATTCGAGGTCCCCGTGCCCGCGGAGTTGGCCACGAAAACATAATCGATGGTCGTGATCGCGCAGGCAGAAAAAACGGTGGCCACTAGAAGGCCTATGGAAGAGACCAGAAAAAGCTGGCTCAATTTGCTGAACTTCATGCGCTTCCTTCGTCGTGGGCTGGTCATCTTCGAGCCCAGGAAAACTGGTTAAGTTGATCCGTATCGATTGTAAAAGCCCGGTACGGAGTGTTGCTAGAGCGTCTGGCAGCGAGCCGCCGCCCAATACTACTTCGGTCCACCGCTGTTCGGAACGGCAGCCACGGCCGTCGGCTGTGCGTTGGACTTGTATGGAGACTGCTGCGCGTCGATGAGCGTGCCTGCGGTTGTGCTCATCTCAAAGTCGGAAACATTGCTGCCCAGAAAGTTGGCCGTGAATACAAAATGGTTGGCTGATGGGTCAATGCCGATAGCCACCGGCTGAATGCCTGTGTCGTAGGTGCCAACACTGCTAAGCGCCCCGGAACTACCAATGGAATAAGCGCTCACCGTGCCATCCAGCGAGTTGGCGACGAATGCGTAAGGATAAGTGGGATCGACGGCGATGGCCAGGGGTTGATTGCCGGCCTGGAACGCGCTGCCGCTGATAGGGACCAAGGCGCCGGTGCCCGATGTCACTGAAAAGCCAAGAACCTCGCCTTTGGCGTAATCCGTGACGTAAACGTAACTGGCTGCGGCTGTGGAGCCAGAGCTGGCTATGGTATCGCTGGCAATGCCGCAGGGAAGGCTTCCGGCATTGACGGGCGGCAAAGCCGTGAGTGCACCGGTCGAGCCAACCGAAAACCCGAAGATATATCCAACTGCACCCGCGTACGCGCTGGCGTTCAGATTACAGATTTCCACTGTGCCCGAGAGGTTCGACGCAACGGCTGTCGAGTCATAAGCCGTGACGTAAACATAAGCTCCCCCCTTCAGAACATTGATCGCCGTGGGCACCATCACGTGGCTGGCGTTCGGGCTGGGCAGCGTCAGCGGCCAGTAGGTGGCGCTATTGCCCGTATTGATAACGGGCGGACCCAACGTCTCAGCCGGCTCAGGCGGCGTTAGAGCCTGCGCCTGCGCGGCGGTCAGGATGGGAAATACCGCCACCGATCCCGAGCAAGGGGCCGCGAGCGAGCAGTTCGCCAGCGGCTGGAAGGTGTCCACTACAAACAGATTCGACCCGTTCACAGCAACGGCAAGCGGGTATATCCCCGGAGTATTCACGGTGTTCTGGGGATAGATCTTGCCGTCAGGGCCAATCAGGAACTGAACGATGTTGTTGTCAAGCTGATTGACCACGTACAGAGTCGCGTTGTCGGAGGAAACGGCCTCGGCCACCGGGTCGCGTCCGCCCGAAGGGAAGGGCGACGCAAGTATCGGGCGCATATAGCCGGAGATCGCGTTGATCTCGAACACGTCGATTTCGCCGTAGCTGTTCGGTCCCGCGGCCAGGGAACTGGACACGTACACAAAATCCTGAGTGGCCGTGCTGCAGGCGGTCATGAGTCCGGCCACCAGAAGACTGGCTGCGGAGACCAATAGCAGTTGGCTCGATTTGTTGAACTTCATGCGCATCTTTCGTCAGTGGCCTGGAAACCCAGGCCTCCAAAAATCAGGTTTGGAATCGAACTCCCGAGCGCTCCCAAAAACAATCGCGCCCAGGAATTCGGCTGCGTTCTTGATGACTCCGAATCAATCGTAATCCTGGGGCGGAAGCTCGCTTTCCACCCCAGGCAAGTCCTTATCATGCGACAGTTTAGTTTGTGCGCCCATCCACCAGGCACCAGGTGGGCTGGCCGGTCAAAGCATAGCTGGCGGGCACCTTCGACACCTGAGAGAGTGGGGTGAGGGTACCGGCATTTTGGTCAATCGCCTGACCGGTCACGGTTGAAGCGAAGAAGTTGGCCGTATAGATGAACTGACTCGAGGGATCCTCGACCAGGCACTGAGGGCCGGCGCCGGCGCCGAAACCGATGGGGCTGCCTGACATTTCGGTGGGCTGGTACGGGCTATTCAGCACGTAACCCGCCAGGCCGCTCTCGGCCGTCCCTGTGCCGGTCGCATTGTTCCCTTGATTGGCCACGTAGAACCACTTGCCCTTCGACTCCACCGCCAGCCAGGTAGGATTGGATTGGTTCGGGTCATCCGGAATGATTCCGTTGGTGACCGACAACAGCGCGCCGCCGCTGCCTAAAGTGAAAGTCAAAATCTGACTTGATGCGCCGGTGGAATTGGGGTTCGGCGCTTCGTTGTCCAGCACGAAGACATAACTGCTTCCGCTCACGAGTGCGGTCCCCTGCAAAATGTTCAGTGGCTGGGCGCTGTTCTGGTTCACTGTCAACTGGCCGTTGGAAGCGTTGTAAGTGTACGGAAAGATCGTTGAACCGCCAGTGTATGCCCCGGTTGTCGAATCGACGGTGGTTCCCGCGCTGCTCATCGTAAGGACGATCCCGCTGGACAGCACAAAGTCGACGGGATTGGAGGGAACTGGGAAGTACGCCAACGGAGATCCGCTGCCGCCCGCCGCGGTCACCTGGGTGTTTTGCAGCAGCGTCAGCCGGCCCGTGGTCGCGTTCACTGTGAAGGCCGTAATGTCGCCGCAGGTCGTGGCGCCAGTGAGAGCAGCTGCGCAGTTCGGATTATTGGTCGCCGCAACCGGAACGCTGGACGTTGAGGCCGCCGTCGGCGAATCGTGCTCCAGTACGTAAATGAAGCTTCCCGAGCTGTCTGCGATCATGCGGAACGGATTGACACCCTGCGTGTAGAACGTCTCTTGAGGCGTCAGAATCCCATTGGCGCCGATCGCAAATTGGGTGATATTGGCGTTCAGGCAGGGATTCAGGCTCGTGCAGTCGGTGCCACCCGAAGCGTTCACACCCCGATTGAGAACATAAAGAAAGCGGCTACCGCTCAGTAGCACAGCCCGCACCGGGTTCGTTCCGCCGGACGAGACGGGTAATCCGTTGATGGAGGTCAGCTTACCTGTATTGTGATCAATCTTGAAGCCTGTGATGATGCCGGAGCCTGTGGACTGGGCCGTCTGTGTCCCCGTCACATACAAATAGCCAACTGAATAACTCTGGACGCAAGACGTAACGCTGAGAATAACGCCAGCAGAAAGGGCGCTCAACAGAAGGGCCTTGCCGAATTTCGTGAACTTCATGCGATTCCTTCATCCTGGTCCGGCGTGCGCCGCCAAGTTTGCTAGTTCCACAGCATAGCTGGGTTGGGACGGGTCCCTGTTGCATTGTAAAAGCCCAGGGGTGGTTGTGCCTAGTTTTGGCGAAAGACGGGCCAAAACAGTGCGATTTCCCTATCCGTCTGAGAGCCGGGCACGGCGAAAGCCCCTCTGTTTCGGGATGGCCGAGCCGCTTTGACTTCATACGGATGCGCTTTTGACGCTCAAACGGCAAAAACGTCCTCGCGTATGCACCGGAAAAATAAGCCGCTCGGGTTGAGCGGCAAGGTTTTCCGCCCTGGCCCTGGGCCGCGGCTTCAGTACGCCGCGGCCTCAAGGCAGGCGTAAAAACGCCCTACCAGACCCGGCAGGAGTTCGCCGGATACATAGGTTGGCCCTTGGTGCACCCAAAAGCCTTGCCGAACTGGTCAAAGTTCTGCACTGTGCCGTTGACGCGCCATCGGCCCGGCGAGTGGGGATCAACCAGCGCTGCCTGGCGGGCCGACTGCTCGGTCTGGTTCTGGCACCACACCTGCGCAAAGCCCAAGAAGTAGCGCTGCGCCTCGGTGTAACCGTCAATCTTCTCCTCAATGCTCTTGCCCTGCGCCGCCAATGTATCCAGGAGCGCCATGTAGGCGATGCGCAGCCCGCCGTTGTCAGCCGTGTTCTCGCCCAGTGTGAGCTTGCCGTTCAGCTTCTGCACGGCAACGTTGTCATGTGCTGGCGCAGCCTCAAACCCGCCGTACTCGGCCACTTCGCAGTCGGTCCGCTCGGTGAATGCCTGGCGGTCGGCTGGCGTTTGCCATTCGCGCAGGTTGCCGTGGCCGTCGTACTTCGAGCCTTCGTCGTCAAAGCCGTGGGTCATCTCGTGGCCGATCACCACGCCAATGCCGCCAAAGTTCACTGCCGGATCAATGGAGAAATCAAAGAAAGGCGGCTGCAGAATGCCGGCCGGAAAGTTTATGTCGTTGAACGAGGGGTCGTAGTAGGCGTTCACTGTGGGCGGCGTCATGCCCCACTCCTTCTCGTCCACTGGCTTGCCCAGATGGTTCAGGTTCCAGTTGCGCTCGAAGACCGCGCCGCGATCCAGGTTGCCGATCAGGTCGTCGCGATTCACCTTCAGCGCGCGGTAATCGCGCCACTTCTCCGGGTAGCCGATCTTGTTGCGGATCAAGGCCAGCTTCTCTTCCGCAGCCTTTTTTGTATCCTCGCTCATCCAGGGCAGCGTTTTGATGTCGTCGCCCAGGCTCTTCTCGAGCGCTGCCACCAACTGGTCCATGCTGGCTTTGGCCGCTGGTGGAAAGTTCTTCTTTACCCAGTCCTGTCCCACTGCCTCGCCCAATGCGCGGTCAGTCATTATGGAGCACTGCTTCCAGCGCGGCGTTGGCTCCTTCTGTCCGGCCAGCGTCTTTCCAAAGAAGGCAAAATTCTCATCGAAGAAAGCCTTCGGGAGATTTGGAGCCGCATCATGAATCGTGTGCCAGCGGAAGTACGCCTTCCACGCAACAACGGGCTGCTTCGCCACCAACTCATTCAGTTCTTTGAAAAAGTCCGGTGTCGCCACGTTCAGCGTGTCAAAAGGCCGCACTTTCACGTCCTTGAAATAGACCGAATAGTCGAACTCCGGCGTCAGCTTCTGGAAATCGGCCACTGTATAGATGTGATACCGATTTTCCGGGTCGCGCATATCGGTGCGGCTGGTGGAGGATTTCGCCAGCGCGGTCTCAATCTCCATCACCGCCGCTGCCTCCTGTGCGGCCTTCTCGGGCGCGTCGCCAGCCAGTGTGAACATCTTTGTCACATGCGCCATGTACTGCGCGCGAATTTCCTTGAAATGCGCGTTGTCCACAATGTAGTAGTCGCGGTCAGGCAGCGAGAGACCGCCCTGCCCAATCTCCGCAATCTGCTTGGACGAGTCCTTCTCGTCCTGGTCTACGCCAAAGCGGAACAGCGGCGCCGAGCTGCCCTCGGCCTCCAATGCGCCCATCAGGGTAGCCAGTTTGCGCGTGTCCTTCAGAGCATCAATCCGTTTGAGCGCGGGCTCCAGCGGCTTCAGCCCCGCCGTCTCGATAAGGTCAGTGTTCATGCAGGCGGCAAAGTAGTTGCCATACTGCTTTTCCAGCGAGCTCTTGGGGTTGCTCGCCGCCGCGTCCAATTCCTGCCACAGCAGATAGCGGTTGCGTTCGGCCAACAGCGAGAACGAGCGCGCCCAGCGCACCTGGTCTCCCGGAATAGGGTTGTTCTTCACCCAGTTGCCGCACGCGTATTGGTAGAAATCCGCGCAAGGATCGGCGGTCTTGTCGATGGCCGATAAATCAAAACTCCTGATGGCCGCGGGCGGCTTGGGCTTCTGGGCGTCGGCGGCGGGGCTGGTCTGAGCCAGGGCGGCGGCAGGCCCAAAAAACAGAGCCGCCAGAATCAGAATCGGTGCGAAACAAAAACATTTCATGAGCGGGTCCTTTTGGCGGCAAATCAGCCGGCCTGGTCCTTTGACGTGAAAACGTGCAGAATCGTGGTCAATCTTAAATTTAGAGCAGTCAATTCGCAAAGGCTGCATCGCCTAGCAGCCTATCACGCCCGGCGGAGAGTGATGAAGACCGCGCCTGCTCCGCTTTGCGAATATTGGCCCACAGGCCAGCGCATTTTGCTAAACTCCGCTTGCGGAACTTTCTGGAGGATCAAATATGTTCAAGCGGCAAAATCTTCTCCTGGCTTTGTTGTTCGCCCTCTGCGCAGTCACCATCTCTGCCCAACCAGCCCCCAAGCCCGCAGCCCAGCGCACACTCATCCGCGCCGGCCATCTGCTCGATGTGAAGACCGGCAAACTGCTCGACGGCCAAACCCTGATCGTCGTGGGCGATACCATCCAATCCATCGCGCCCACCGCCCAGGCGCCTGCGCAACCGGGTGACACGGTCGTCGATCTCAGCGGCCTCACGGTGTTGCCCGGCCTCATCGACGTGCACACCCACCTCACCTTCAACACCAACTTCGACCCGTACTACACGCTGACTCAAACCGACGCCAAAGAAGCCATCAACGGCGTGGTGAACGCACGAGCCACACTGCTTGCCGGCATAACTTCGGTGCGTAACGTGGGCGCCGACGGCTACACCGATGTTGACCTGCGCGACGCCATCAACTCCGGCCAGGTCATCGGCCCTCACATGCTGGTCAGCGGACCGCTCATGGGCATCACCGGTGGCCATTGCGATGACGACCTGCTGCCCTTCAGATTTCACGCGGTGGGCGACGGCGTGGCCGACGGCATCGCTCAGGTACAGCACATGGTCCGCCAAAACATCAAGTACGGAGCCGACCTGATCAAGATCTGCGCCACCGGTGGCGTCTTGTCCAAAGGCGACGACCCGCAGGCCTCGCAATACACCCTTGAAGAGATGCAAGCCATCGTCGCCGATGCCCATCGTCTGGGCCGCAAGGTGGCCGCGCACGCCCATGGAGCGCAGGGAATCCTCTGGGCCACCGAGGCTGGCGTGGACTCCATCGAGCACGGCAGCTACATCAACGACGAAGGCATTGCCGCCATGAAGCAGCATGGCACGTACCTGGTTCCCACGCTTTATCTCGAAGACTGGATGGTGGAAAAAGGTAATCTTCCGCCGTTCTCGCAGCAAAAAATGGCAGCCGTCAGCGCCGTGGCAAAAGCCAACATCAAACGCGCCATGCAGGCCGGCGTCAAGATCGCCATGGGCACCGATGCCGCCGTTTATCCGCACGGCCTGAACGCGCATGAACTGGATGTGTACGTGAACCAGTTGGGCATGGCACCGCTGGCCGCGCTGCAAACAGCCACGCTGAACGCCGCCGACCTGATGGGCTGGACCGCCAAAACCGGCTCGCTCGAACCCGGAAAATGGGCTGACATCATCGCCGTCGAAAAGAACCCCATCGACGACGTGCGCACCTTGCAGAACGTGAAATTCGTAATGAAGGCGGGGGTGGTCTACAAGAACGAGAGCAAGTAGGAATTGGGGGTACTTGCTTCACAGGTTGCGGCAAGACTCATAAAACGTGTTTCAATGACCCTCCAGGTGTCAGGGCACGACTGGTAGGTCAGGGCTTTAGCCCTGACTGCCGTATATGCCGGGTGCCCCATCCTTTTCGCGTTCTTTGCGAAAAGGGTGGGAACACACTCCTCAGCCCGTACTTCAGCCGCGCAAAATCAAGCTGGCTTTAGCCCCTCAGGAAGCTCGAACCGGTGGGAGGCGCGGGTTTCAACCCACGCATAGAGCCAACAAAATTCGCGCGGGCTTTAGCCCCGGCGCCGACCAATTCTCACTCACGCCTGAAACACCAGCCTCGTCCCTTGTTCCGGGCTGTTCCACAAAGACCCAACCTCGCTGAGCGGAGCCGTCTTCACATTAAATTTGAACGGCTCCCGAGCTGCCGCCTTGAAAAACTCCTCGACTGCCGTTCGAATCTGAATCAGCGACGCGCTGCCAAACCCGCTGCCCAGCAGCTCCAGCCCGGAACTGCGCAGAGACGCGGCCGCCAGGTTGATTGTCCCTCCGGCGCTTGAGCCGATCTGCACGAACCGCACCCGCGGCGCAGCCTTGTTCAGCC
>JBAPYY010000454.1:0-9050 GCA_049284975.1 Occallatibacter sp. | reverse complement strand
TAGGCAATTCGATCGATAAAGGCGACCGCAATGGCCGCTATTACCGGCTAGCTGGAGAGATTCTTGGCTTCCTGCACAACGAGCGCGGCCAGAATGAGGCGACTCTGACTGCCAAGGGGCGGGAGTTCACAGATAGTCTGGGAGAACGTGAGAGGCTGCTTGCAGGGGCGGTTCTCAACGCCCGACTTTTCCAGCGAGTTGTTCCGTTCCTGGAGACCGCGGGTCCGAATGGAATATCTAGGCCAGAGCTCGATTCGTTTATCCGTGAGGTAACTGAGCCCGCCAAAGGCGAGACTACAGCCCATCGCCGATCCAGTACAATCGTGCATTGGCTCAAGCGGATAGGCATGATCCGGGAAGCAGATGGGCAACTGATATTATCCGGCACTCTACCAGACGGAGTCGAAATTATGCAATACGATGCTCCTGATGAGCCACTATCGCCCACACAATATGCACTGACCGAATACAACAACGTAGCTGAAAAGGCAAAGGGGGCCGAGGGCTATCTGGCCTCTCAGATTAACGTAGCAGCCCTTGAGCGGGCGGGCGTTGCACACCAGATGCTGACAAACTGCGTAGCGAGCAAAATTCGCAGGGCCGGGGCAATACCCAAGCAGAACCGGTATATCGACCTATCGGCTACGATCAACAGCCAACATTACCTTTTCGAGATGAAGTCCACAACAGCCGACAACGCCCACAGCCAGGTGAGAAAGGCAATCTCTCAACTGTACGAATACCGCTACATTCAACATGCCCCCGACGCCAAGCTGGTTGTGGTAATCGAGAACCCTATGCCGACGGACAAGCGGTGGCTCATCGATTACGTCGTCAATGACAGGCAGTTGCTGTTGGCATGGGACGGCGACCGTACAAATCTCCATTGCCCTGATCAGCTAAGGGGAGAACTGAGCTTCCTGGTGCAGCCATAAGCTGACCTTTGGAACGAACTGTTTCGCCCGCCGCTCTACAATCAATTCTTGCTTCCGGAAACTCAACGCGAACGCTTCGACGTGGTGCTGGTGAGACCGCGCAACCCGCTGAATATTGGCGCGGCGGCGCGGGCTATGGCCAACTTCGGCTTTGCGCGGCTCAAGGTGGTGGCTCCCTTTGCGCCTACGTGGCGCGAGGCGCGGTCTGCCGTGGACTCTCTGGATGTCCTGCTAAACGCTGTGGAATCAGCGACTCTGGACGAAGCCGTTAGCGGCGCGACGCTGGTGGTGGGCACGGGAAGCCTGCAATTTCGCAAGCCAGAACAGACGGTGGTGCCGCTGCCGGAGCTGGCTCCTTTGGTCAATCAGGAACTGGCGCGCGGCGGGCGCGTGGCGCTTGTCTTTGGGCCGGAAAAACATGGGCTTACGCGGGAGGATCTGTCGTGGTGCCATCTGCTGGTGGAGATCCCGACGGACCCCGGCCAGCCCTCGATGAACCTGGGGCAAGCTGTGGCCGTTTGCCTTTACGAGTTGGCTGCGCGGTGCGTGGGTGTGGATTCGAGCGGGGCGTGCGAGTTTCCCTCAGGGGCTAAAGCCCGCGCTGGCAAGGGCGCTTTTGCGGCACGAATGAATTCGTGCCCTGATACAGAGCTGGCTGCTGCGACATCGGGCCGGCTGGAGCTGCTGGCAGGGATGGTGGAAGAGGCGATGGAGGAGGCCGGATACTCTCCGCTCGCGATGAAGGCGGCCAACCGGCGGGACTTGAGATTGTTGTTGCGGCGGCTTGCGCTCTCGGCGCACGACACGCGGCGGATTCTGGGCATCTTCCGGCGGATTCTCTGGCGGCTGAAGCATTAAAACTGCGTTGCAGCGCGGGTGCAAATGGGTGGTTTCCTGATAAAGTCAAGCGCAAGGACTAACGAAATGCAGGTGGATTTGATGCGCTGTCGTTTTGGTTTTTTGCGGGATTTGGTGGGGCTGTGCTGCTACGTGGCGTTCGCTCTGGCGCTGGTTTTTTGTGCTCATGGACAGCAGGCACCGGCAACGAGTGAAGTTCCAGCAGCGCAGGCGACCGCGCCGGCAGCCGCTGCTGCCGCGCCTGAGGCCGGCGGCATTGCGGAAGCGGAGCTTAAAGATTTATTGGTGGGCAAGTCGCTGTATCTGCGCGGCGGCTATCTGGATAACACGCTCAACTTCAACGAGAACGGGCGGCTGATTGGGCACGCGGCGCAGGGGTCGTATACGCTATGCGCCGTGCAGATAGACAAGGTGCGGCTGACGCGGCACAAGGTGGAGCTGGAGGGCGAGCGATACGGGTTGCACTTTCTGGGTCAGTTGGCCATGGAAGATCAATCGAGCGCATTCGACCGGGTGAAGATTACTCCCCGGAAAAAGGTGGTGAAAATCGCCATTGACAGGGAGATGGTGGTGAAGGCGAAGAAGGCGAAAGCGACCGGCAAAGAAAAGAACAAGAAGGCCGCGCCTGCGGCGGCGAAGCCGGCTGAGCTGAGCGATGATGAGCAACTGAAAGCTTCAATCGCGGCCACACCCGTGGCTGAGCGCCCTGCGGACCCAAAAAGCGTGACGACTACTACTTCGCCAGAGCACGCGACCCATGTACTGAAGGACGCGATTGATAGCGTATTTGCAAAGGGGTTGGACGAGCGCATGATCGCCGCGATGCCCGATTTCTGGAGGCTCTACTACCAGGCTGTCGCCGACAAGGCGGATTATCGGCCCAAAGATGCGACCATTTTGCGGCAGAGCGCGGTGGATCAGAAGGCATCGCTGCTGACGAAATTCGAGCCTGAGTCGAATGAGTTTGCGCAGTCGAAGAGTGTGGCGGGGATGGCGCTTTATCACACCGTGGTGGGCGCGGACGGGAAGGCGGGGGAGATTGCCGTGGGGCGGCCGATCGGCTTTGGGTTGGACGAAAATGCCGTGGCAGCCATCAGGAAAGCGAGTTTTCAGCCGGCGGTGAAAGACGGCAAGCCGGTTGCGGTGATGCTGGATTTGGTGGTGCAGTTCAGGATTTTTGATAAGCGCACGGATGTGGAAACGCCGCCCGAGGCAGCCGGCAAGCCAGCGGAGCCGGTGCTCCCCGGGCCTTATAGCCTGCCTCCTCAGCAATAGCTGGACTGGCCTGGAGATGGTCGCTATTTCGGCTAGCTAGTCTTCCTGACGGATGATCTCGTCGAGGGTGGGTTTGTGCTTGGCTGCGCGGCCGGTGCGCGGCTCGGTGTCGATTACTCGCGCTGGTTTCGGCTGACCTACACGCGTGCGGGCGTTGGCTTTGACCGCTTTGGCGGCAGAAAATTTCCCTGGCTTGCGTTTCGTCATGGCAAGGCTAGTATGGAATATATGGCGGCGGAACGGAAACGCTTTCGCGGCACCGGCGACAAGTTCTCGCCGGAATGGAGATTTGGGAAACCATGGAAGAACGGGAATTTTTCAACGAAACAACGGAGCAACGCACTCATACGTTGACCTGCCCAAAATGCGGGCAGGAGGGCGAGTACAAGGTGACATGGGTGGTGCGGCGGAAGCGGGCGCAACTGCCGCGCGGAGCCGACGAGCGGGACCGGGCCAAATTCGCCAAGGCGCAATCTTACATGGTAAGACGCGACGAGAAGCTGGCCTGTGCCAATATTCGCTGCCGCAAGGCCTTCGAGATCAGTTCGCTGCAATCGGTGGCGTTCATCGCTGACTGAGAGGAGCGGAGCGAGTCTGTTTCCCACCCTTGCGACAAATACATCGCAAGGATGGGGCACCCGGTCGTAGTGGAGGCCGCTCACGGAGATATCGTGCTGAAGATTCGCGGCAAACGGAATGTTCTGCTTTTTGTTATTTACTTTCTGGCTATTGGTGTTCCCGTACCATTGTGCTCAGCAGTTGAGGCGCAGGGCGTCGCCATCACGCCGGGCTATGCAGAACAGGCGGCGCAGGGCGCGGCGACTTTGCAGCAGTGGTACGAGCAAAGCACGGGGCTGTACGCAGCGCCGTCCGGCTGGTGGAACTCCGCAAACGCAATTACTGTGCTGGTAAATTATTGCCGAGTTACAGGAAACAAAGAATATCTTGCGGCGATTGCCAATACCTTTGTAAAGGCCAACACGGCCAACCATACAGTCAACTTCATCAACACTTATGACGACGACGAAGGCTGGTGGGCTCTGGCTTGGATTGACGCCTACGATCTGACCGGCAATCGGGCGTATCTGACGATGGCCGAGAGTATTTTCGCGGACATTGCGACGGAATGGGATACAACCACATGCGGCGGGGGCGTGTGGTGGAGCAAGAGCGGAGGGGGCACTTACAAGAACGCAATTGCGAATGAGCTATTTCTCGCGGTGGCCGCGTCACTGGCAAACAGAGTTGGTGATCCCGCGCGGAAGGCGCTCTACCTCGGGTGGGCGCAAAAGGAGTGGCGATGGTTCAAGAACTCCGGAATGATGAACGCACAGAACCTGATTAACGACGGATTGAATTCTACAAACCCCAAAGCCTGCACAAACAACGGCAAAACGGCATGGAGTTATAACCAGGGAGTGATTCTGGGAGGGCTGGTGGAACTGTACAGGGCGAACCATGACCCTACGCTGCTGCCAACGGCCGAGGCTATTGCCAACGCGGCGATTACCAACCTGACGCTGAACGGAATTCTGAAGGAGAGAACCGTTTCTGGAAGCGACACCCCGCAGTTCAAAGGCATTTTCGTTCGCAATTTGGCGCTTCTTTACAAAGCGGCTCCGAAGGCAGAATACAAAAGGTTCGTTGATGCGAATGCCAACAGTATCTGGACGGACGATCAAGGTCCGGATTATGAGTTTGGTGGGGTCTGGCAAGGGCCGTTCGATTCGGGCGATGCAACGCGGCAAACCTCCGCGCTGGATGTGCTGGTGGCCGCCGCAGAGATGCAATGAGGCATTTTTCCAGGTCCCCAAAAGCGAGGGGCCACCCCGGAGTTATTCACACTAGCGCGGATCCTTCAGTATGTGATTGAATCGAGGGTAAGAGCGGGCGCGCCGGGAGGCCAGAACGAGATGGCGCTGCTCGACAGGGCAGTTTCAGCCCGAGAAAAAACCGGAGACACGACAATGGCAAATTCCCTTCTTCCCCCCGAAGAGCGGCATCTGACTCCCGACCAGGTGGAGGCGCTGGATAAACGGCGCGACCTGGGTCACACTTTGCTGGTGATCGCAGGGCAGTTTGCGGTGATTGCCACCATTCTGCTGCTGTGGGTGGGCCAGGACCTGGAGTGGTCGCCGGGGTGGGCGCATCCCATGGCTTATTATTTCTTCATCGCGCTGGTGATTATCGCCGTGTGCGGGGTGGCGGGCTTTTTGCTTCGCCGGGGCACGCCGCGGATCGACTGAAGACAAGGTTTGTTGATTCGGCCTTCGGAGTTGTTGTGATTCCCACCCCTTCCGCAAAAGGCGCGGAATGGATGGGGCACCCGACGTGCTTTGCACCCGACATCCTTTGCTAACATGAGCGCGAGTGAAACACAACGGTGTAGCCTTGGAGTTGCGATGGCTGCTGTTTCTCCAATTCTTTTGCGCGCAGAGACTCCCAGCCCACGGCTGACTGACGGCCTGGGTCGAGTGATCCACGATCTGCGCGTCTCGATCACGGACAGGTGCAACTACAAATGCGTTTATTGCCGGACGGGGGAGCTTGGAGCGCAGTTTCCGGAGTTGGGCATTGACGAGTACCTGCGGCTGATCAGGATTTTCGTTTCACTGGGCGTTACCAAGGTGCGACTGACAGGTGGCGAACCGCTGCTGCGCCGCGGGATTGTGGAACTGGTTGAGGAACTCGGACGCTTGCGCACTCCAAGCGGGGAGCCGTTGGACCTGGCGCTGACGACCAACGGCCATTTGCTGGACGGGCTGGCCGCGCCGCTCAAGGCTGCCGGATTGCGGCGCGTTACAGTGAGTATGGACGCGGTGGACGCTGGGACATTTGAGCGGATCACACGGGTTCCGGGCAGCTTTTCTGCGGTGCTGGCGGGGATTCGCGCGGCGCGTGCGGCGGGCCTCGAGCCGCTGAAGATCAATTGCGTTCTGCTGCGCGGCTTCAACGACGATCAGATAGAAGGCTTTGCGCACTTCGCGCGGCGCGAAGGCGTGGTGGTGCTGTTCATAGAGTTCATGCCATTAGAGGAAGGCCGGTTGTGGACGCCGGAAATCGTCGTGCCACTGGCCGAAATTGTGGAACGCATCGGGCGGGTACTACCGCTGGTTTCGCTGGAGCCTCGCGAGGCGAGCGAGACGGCGCGGCGCTACGGCTTTGAGGACGGCGTTGGCGAGATCGGCATTATCGCACCGGTGAGCCAGGCCTTTTGCGGGGCTTGCAGCCGGGTTCGGCTGACCTCGGACGGCAAGATTCGCACCTGCCTGTTTTCACAGGTGGAACACGACCTGTATGGACGCCTGCGCGCGGGAGCCAGCGATGCGGAACTGGCAGACTACATTACTCGTACAGTACAGGGCAAGGAACCGCGTCATCATATCGGGGAGCCGGGATTCCTGAAGCCTTCCCGTTCAATGGTGCATATTGGTGGTTGACTGAAGCCACCCGGACGGCACACAATCTTAGCAACATCCCCCACAACGCAGGACGCGTGCCTGTTTCTGTTTCCGTTTCTGGCGCCATCGTGTGGCAGAATTGCGAATCGACTCATAGCGCAGACAAACTGACTTTTTGAAAGCTGAAATGGGCACCGGATGACAAAAAAGACGGAAAGCCGCATCCCGCTCGACGACCTTCTCGTCTTCCACCAGATAACGCGCTCGCTGACCTCGAGCTTCGACCTGGACACGATTCTGCGCACCATTATCGAGCACATGGAGCGGTTCATTGAGGCCGAACTCTGGACGCTTCTGATGGTGGATGAAACCGGCAAGGAACTCTACTATGCCATAGCCGCGGGCAGAGGAGATGTGCCGCTGCAAGGTCTGCGCATGAAGGTGGGCGAGGGCGTGGCTGGCTGGGTGGTGGAGCACGGGGAGACGCTGCTGGTTCCCGAGGCCGGGCTTGATCCGCGGGTAGCGCAGGAGCACGGCGCACAGCCGAGCAAGGTGCGTTCAGTGATCGCGCTGCCGTTGCGTGGGCGCAAGGGAACGCACGGCGCTATCGAGATTTTCAATCCGCGGGCCGACCAACTCACCGACTACACAATCGCCTTTCTGCATATTCTGGCCGATCACGCGGCTATCGCGATTGAGAATGCGCGCGACGTGGCGTGCATACAGAAGTTGACCATCACGGACGACTGTACCACGCTCTACAACGCGCGCTATCTGTATGAGGTGCTGAGCCGGGAGCTTGAGCGGTGCCTGCAGGCTGGGTTGCCGGTGAGTATGGCGTTCCTTGACCTGGATCATTTCAAGATGGTGAACGACGCTCACGGCCATCTGGTGGGCAGCGAGTTGCTGGGGCGCGTGGGACTGCGGCTGCTGGAGCTGACTCGCAAGCAGGATTGGTGCTTCCGCTACGGCGGCGATGAGTTCGTGGTTCTGATGCCGGAGACTGGCGAGGATGAAGCAATGGCGCTAAGCACCAAACTGCTTCGCGGGCTGATGGACACCGAATTCGAAATGAAGGACAAGCTGAAACTATGGGTGAGCGCCAGCGTGGGCGTGGCAACAGCACCCGTTGACGGCACGGCCGTTCACGAAGTGATCGGGGTTTCTGATATACGCATGTACGCGGTAAAGGCGCGCGGTCGCGGAGGGGTGCGGGGTGCGTAGAGGGGCTGCTGAACTTGATTGCGCCTCTGCCGTGTGAGATGGCATTTGCGTTCTAAAGACGAGACCTATGACTCCCTATCCTATTCGTCTCCATCTGCCGGCTTTTCGGTGATCTGATTTACGGCCAGCTTCTCCAGCTGATTCCGCCAATCGAGTGATTCGACGAAACTCTTTGACTCTCGCCAGCCGGGTTCCACGATGACGTGCAGTTCGAGATAGACGCGTGTTCCGATGAGAGACTCGATCTGGCGGCGAGCGGCGGTGCCGATCTCCTTGAGCTTGGAACCTCCTTTGCCGATCAGAATGGCCTTCTGGCCGTCGCGCTCACAATAAATAGCGGCAGCGATGCGAGTGAGCGGCAGACGCGCCGGAACAGCGCCTTTTTTTCTCGGTACAAAAGGCTCGGGTTCTTCGTAGCGCTCGATGACAACCGCCGAGGCGTAAGGAACTTCTTCGCCGGTTGCGACCAGGATGCTCTCGCGGATCAACTCAGCCACCATGAAGCGCTGCGGCTGATCGGTGTATTGGTCTTTGGGGTAGTAGCGCTCACCGGTGGGCAGAGCCTCGACGATTTTGTTGACGAGAATATCCATGCCATCGCGCTTGCGTGCGCTGATGGGGATGACCTGGGCAAAGCCGAAGTGGCGGGTGAGCGTGTCGATGAGCGGCAGGAGCTGGTCTTTGGCGACGAGATCGATTTTGGTGAGTACGAGGAAGACGGGGCAGTCGAGGTTACGAATGAGGCCGAAGAGGAATTCGTCTTCGCTGGCCCAGTTTGCGCGAGTGTGTTTGGAGGTTGAGGGTTCTGGGGTACCCGGTTCTGTAACGGGCTCTGCGGCGGCTTCTAGTTGGATGCGTCGGGTGGCGTCCATGAGGACGAGGACGAGGTCGCGGGTTTCAAGAGCCTCATAGACCTCCTGCAACATGCGGCGGTCAAGGTGCGAGCCGGGCTTGTGGACACCGGGAGTATCGACAAAGACGATTTGCGCAGCCGGATGCTGGCCCTTGCGCGCGGGAACCTCGACCACGCCGGCGATGCGGTTACGGGTGGTTTGCGGCTTGGCGGAGACAATGGCGACCTTTTCGCCGGTGAGGGCGTTGAGGAGCGTACTTTTGCCGGCGTTCGGCCGGCCGAGAATGGCGACAAATCCTGATTTCAAAGGGGGAAATGCTCCTGACTGAGTTTACGACGTTTTGAAGCGGCGGGTTTTGGATGGTTGCTTCCCACCCATTCGCAAAAAGCGCGAATGGATGGGGCACCCAGGTTTTGTGGGCGGATTAAGAAGCCGGTGTTGGTCCGGATTCTTCAGCCGGCGGGAAGACGCGGAGGCGCTCGACGCGACGGTCGGTGGAAGAG
>JBAPYY010000453.1:0-1763 GCA_049284975.1 Occallatibacter sp. | reverse complement strand
CACCTGGGTTACGCGGGGCAGGTTGGCGTGGAGAGTGCCGCAGATGGAGAGCACGGTGAGCATTTCAGTCTCAATGCCGGAAGGATGGTTGCCTGCAAAAGCGCCAGTGAGATTGACGACCGCCTGTTGCGGGCCGAATTGCTGCGATTGCGTGCCAGAGGGCGTGGCACTGGATTCGCCTGAGATGATTACTACGGCCCTTGAATCTTCGAGTTTCGGTTTGGTCGTGGCGCCAGAGCCTAGCTCGACAGCGGGCAGCAAAAAGACCTGGATGACGGAGTTTGCGCCGCCGGGAACAGGATGGGCGGCATCGGGCGCGGCATAGAGGTCGAGTAGCTTACCCAGGACAGCGCGGGCGCGGGCGCCTGGGTCGGTGGGCAATGGCAGGGAGAGAACCTGGGTGAGCATGGAGCCATTGCTGTCGTTGGCTACCAGCAAGGTTGCCTGCTCGGAGGGCGCTATTTGAGGAGCGCTGGTGGGCGCAGAATCCTGACCGGCGATGAGGCGCTCGTGGGCGCGCTGGCGCAGGTGCCAGAGCGTGACGCCCATGGCAACCGAGGCCACCAATAGAAGGCTGAAGATAATTTTTTGGTGGCGGGGAATCATGGCTGATGAGCCTCCGAGCGCCATTCTACGAGCGCCGCCGCCAGCGCAGCGGCTACACGCGCTTGATAATCGGGGTCGCCAAGCCCGGCCGTTGTTTCCTGGAGAGCGCTGCGCTCGGGCGCAATTTCGACAGCTACCGCAGGACAAGTCATGCTATCGATGACGGGCAAAGTGGTGCGGGCAAGAGTGGTGCTGATGCCGGCTTGCAACAGGGCGGAGTTGATCACTCCAGCCAGCTTGAGCGAGCGCGAGACAAAAGCGCCCTGCGCAGTTTTCCAGGCAGGAAAACGCACGGGCTGGGCAGGCGCTAAGGAGGAGACAAACAAGTGAACGCCCGAGCCCGCCTCGGACGCGTGCACGCTCAGGCAGGCCTGCGCAGCAGCGTGATTGGCGATCTCCGCGCGCCTCTGAGGCTCGACGGCTGTATCCGATTCGCGGGTGGTGAACACTTGAATGCCGCGTGCCCCGAGGAGCGAACGCAGTCGTATGGTGAGCGCCAGGGTGAAGGTTTTTTCAAACTGACCGTTGGCCAGGTGACCGCCGGTTTCTTCACCGCCGTGAGCCGCATCGAGCACCACGACGAAGCGCGCCTGCGGGGCAGACGGGGCCTGCTGCGCTGCAACCGGCTCTGCGGCCAGCCAGGCCAGGAACAGAGCCGCGAATGTCCATTTAGTCCAACGCATAAATCGTCAAACCGCTGAGCAACTTGGGAAAGAAGTCGGTGGATTTTTGCGGCATCACGTCCCCTGCGAAAGCTACTTCTTTGAGTTGCTCCATGGAAACGGGGTTGGTGAGGAAGGCGATGTCTGCCTGTCCGCCGCGAACCTGCTCGACGGCCTCGGCCGCATCGCGCAGATAGCGGAGGTTGGTTTGCTCGCGAACCTTTTCGGCGTCCAGGCCGAGCAGGCGGTCGAGCACGATTGAGTGGAGACAACTCAGGTCGAGCGAGCGCTGGCGTTCCGGCAGGTGAGCCAACGCGGTGGCCACAGGCTCGGGCTTGGCGCGCAGCAGGAAAGCACCATCGCGAGTTACCGCGACAAACTCCGTTCCTTGATGGCGAGTCAGTGTCTCGATATAACTCGACGCGCCAGTCGCAGGCAGTGATGTGACTGAGAAAAACTTCTCGGCGGCGCGCGTGAGAGCGGCTGGGTCAAAGC
>JBAPYY010000452.1:0-21707 GCA_049284975.1 Occallatibacter sp. | reverse complement strand
ACCAACTCGTCGTGGATCAGCTTGTTCGAGGCCAGAATCTCGCTGCTGTCCAATTTGACCTTGTTGCCGGAAAAGTCCGTGATCCGGCCGCTGGCCTCTTCGACCAGCAGAATCCCTGCCGCCGTATCCCATGGATTGAGATTGAACTCCCAGAAACCGTCCAGGCGGCCCGCAGCCACGTAGGCCAGATCTAGCGCGGCCGAGCCGGCTCGGCGCACTCCATGCGATCTCAGGGTGAACTCCTGGTAGAAGTGGATGTTGGGGTTTTCGTGACGCTTGCGGCTCGGAAAGCCAGTAGCCACCAACGCCTCTGCCAGTTCCTGCGTCCGCGATACGTGCATTGGCCTGCCGTTCAGCCGGGCGCCCCGTCCTCGTTCGGCAGCGAAGAGTTCGTCTCGCAGGGGGTCGTAAATGACTGCGGCCACCAGGGTCCCGTCCTCGTCCGGCGCAGTGCCTTCCGGGCGTCTCTCCAAACCCAATGAAACGCAAAATTGCGGCAAGCCGTGGGCAAAGTTGGTGGTGCCGTCCAGCGGGTCAACGTACCAGCGGAACTCGCCCTCAAGGCGGTCGCGCGTGCCCTCTTCGCCGTAAATCCCGTGTTCGGGGAAAGCCTCGGCCAGCCGTTCCCGAATCAGCTTCTCCGCCGTGCGGTCGGCGACTGTAACAATATCCACATCGCCCTTGTACTCGGTGGCGACGCCCTGGGAGAAAAACTCGCGCAGCCGCGCACCGGCCTCGCGGGCAATAGCCGAGGCTTTGGGAACCCACTCCCATACGGGCACCGCTAGCTCAAGACCAATCACGAGACATCTCCGCTCTCAACAACGCCATTCGCTTCCGGCCCTGCGGCTTTTGCGCGGCGTGGACCCAATTTGCCCAGTTCCGTAATGGTGCGAATCTGGTGCTTGTAGATGAATAGATTGGGCTTGCCCTCGCGGGTCAGGCGCAGCATTCCGTCGTCGAAGTACTCTATCCAGCCGCGCACCGTCTCGCCGTCGCGCAGCTTGATCTGGACGTTTACCTGGCGGTCGCTCAAAGAGCGCAGGTAGAGCGCCTCCTGGCCGGTTTCGCCCGGCGGGGGCGTCTTCAAGGAACGGCGCTTTGACAAGGTGGGAGCCATGCAGACATTGTAGATGCAACTCCCGCGCAATACGAACGGCGACTTGGGAAAGTTACGCGAAAAATTCCATAGTTTACTTGTCTTTAACCCGTGCGTCCGCATAGTAGCCGGTGCGATAGCGAATGTTGTACCCTTCAGCGGCTGCTTTTGGGATGGTTACCTCAATGCGGTGAAATGCCTTTCCGGGTTCCTGATTTTTTGGATAGTAGGCAAGTAAATATTGCGTGCGCAGATCGTCACTAACCCGCGCAAAAGCCTTGTCAAGGCCTCCGTCGCTCACGTAAAAGCTCTTGCCGCCGGTCTGTTCGGCCAAAGCAATAAGTGCGTGTTCTCCGCCCAGATCGCGTCCGGCGCTGGCCTCAATCGGCACGTCGATGATGGTGTAGATCATCACCTCGTTGCGCAACGCCTGCTCCAGTGCCTGGGCATATGTCGCCGTGCTGGCGGTGTCGTCGCCGTCGGAGATTATGACGAGCCCCTTGCGCCCCGGATTGCCACCCAGGTGCTCGGAGCCCAGGCAGATGGCGTCGTAGAGCGCCGTCGCGGAATCGCCATGCAGCTGGCCGAGACCATGGTCGATCTGGCTTACCTTATTGGTGAAGGGCACCAGTTCGCGCGCATTGGTAGCAAACTGCAAGAGGCTTATCCGGTCCTGGGAACGCAGCACAGTATGGGCAAAACGGCGAGCCGCATCCGCTTCGACGGCCACGTCCCTCCTCACGCTGCCGCTGGTGTCGATTGCCAGCGTGAGATTCAGCGGCAACTCCGTCTGGCGTTCGAAGACCGCGATCCGCTGCGGCCGGCCGTCCTCGGCGAGCGCAAAATCCTCGCGCGTCAGGCCGCCTACAATGGCCCCGTTCCGGTCAGTTACATTCACAAAAATGCTGACCAGCTTCACGTCCACGTGCAGCGTGGGCGCCTGCGATGCCACAGCAAGAGCCGTCAAAGGCAGAAGTGCCAAGGCGCATACACGCGGACAATTGCAGGTGAATTGGCCTCGGCTAAAAGTCATGCGCAGTCTCTGACGCATCCACGGCCATCCCGGCGGGAAACGGTTCGCCATCGGCCCACACGGCGCCATCCTGAAAGGTCTCTTTCTTCCATATGGGCACGGTTTTTTTGAGCGTATCGATCAGCCATCGGCAAGCTTCGAAGGCCTGCGCGCGATGCTCCGAGGCCACCACAATCAGTACGCTGGTCTCGCCCACCTGGAGCCGGCCCAGCCGGTGCACCATGGTCACGTGCCGCACGCCAAATTGGATGCGCGCCTCGTGGGCCAGCTCATTCATCTGCCTGGCGGCCATCTCTTCGTAGGCCTCGTAATCCAGATAGAGCGTTGGACGCCCGCGCGAGTGGTTGCGCACTGTGCCATCGAAGACGACCACCGCGCCATCCTCGCCACGCCGTGCAGTAGCGACCAGTTTCTGTGCGTCGATCGGTTCGCGAGTTAGCGCGACGATGACGGCTCTTGCCTCTGCACTGTCTGAGGAAGATTCGCTCAGCGCGCCGCTCCCGCCCGAAACCGGCGGCAGCAAACCCACCTCATCGCCCTCGCGCAGCAACTGGTCACCTGTCGCGTACTCGGCATTCACGCTGACGGCGATGCCGCGGAGGATAGCAACAGCGCGGCGTTCGCTCAGCCGCGCAAGCAACTCCCTGACCGTCGCGCCCTCCGGCAACTCGACCGTTGCCTCGGCAGCGCCCAGCCAGTCTTTCATCACTCCGAAGGAGAAAACACGCACCTGCATCAAAAGAAGAATACAGCGTGCCGGCGAATGCCTGTCAGAACTTATTGAACGGCAAGCGGCAAGCAGCCGAAAAGTGCGCGATCAGGAGAACTTGTAAAGAAACCCCGAGGGCGTGCCCCAAAGGTTTCGCGAGCGATCTTCATAAAAGATGCTGAACTCGATGCCGGAGATGTCGTAGTCGAACAGAGGCACGCGGTCAAATGTATAGTCGCCGCGAACCGAGTACTCGTCGCCGCCGCAGTCGATCATCAGCGTTTCTTCTGCGGAGAGCCTCTCGGGATGCGTCAGAAGCATGCAGGCGACCGCAAAAACACCCAATCCAAACTCATTGCCGGCCATGGCCACGCGGGCGCGGCGAGCCGAGCAGCCGCGGTGCAGCATCCCAGCCTGAGCGCCTATGACCATGAAATCCTGGCCTTGCTGCTGGTCAGCGAGAATCTTCTCTGCCAGCTTGGAACGCTCGCTTTGCCGCAGATAGGTCGGCCCCAGTCGGCCCGCGATGCGGTTCTGAAACTTTCGCTTGGTGGCCAACACTCCGAGAGCCCTTTCGACGGCCTCGTTGTAAGTGGCCGCCAGAGCCTGCCAGCACGGAATCGCGAACCAGCCCTCCGCACCCTCCAACAGCGGCTTGCGTGCCAGTTTTTCCATGCAACCGCCCAGCGAAGGAAAGTGCTTCCTCAACTCCGTGACCTGGGCCTCGACTGGCCGCACTTTGTAAGTGGGCGGATAAGTCCGGCTCGAACCCACTTCCTCGTCCTTGAACTTGTCGCTGGCGATGTGCCGGTGAATGATCTCCACCACCGAATCGGCAACCTCAGACTTGAGCCTTTCGCCCATCTCCAGCACCGTTTGCGCGCTTTGCCGGTCGATTTGCTCGATCGCCGTCAAGTAGGCTGCCTGAACGGCTTCGGCGAGAAACCCTTTGAGTTGCGCATTCTGGATAGCAGTTGTGTTTCCAGACAAATGCAACGGGGTGATGTTAGGTGTAGTCGTCGCCATAGTCACCGCTTTTTGCGCGCTCTCGCGCGATGGATTCTGTGACTTTTATCGGCAGTATCGCAGTTTTCAGCAGAACAGCAGCACCAAACTCGCTCCGTTCTGGAACGGCCAAAGGAGCAGAATGTTCGAGGAAAGAATCATCCGTCGCGCCCCGAATTCCAGCCCCGGCAAACGCCGAATGCGGATCCCAAATGCAAAAAGGGCCGACAGGTTCGCCGGCCCTTTTCGCGATGGATCGCAGCCCTCTTTAAGCGGAGGCGCTTACTGGCTGTTCTGTCGTGGTCGGCACAGCATCCGGCCGCGCCTTCAACAGCGGCAGCGCCACGGCCAGCACATCTTCAATGCGGCCGGCGTAGTGAATCGTGACGCCCTCGGTCAACTCAGGCGTCAGGTCCTCTTCTACATCCTGGCGGTTGTCGGCGGGCAGGATGATGGTTTGCACCCCGGCCCGTCGTGCGGCCAGAAATTTCTCCTTGATGCCGCCCACCGGCAACACGTTGCCGCTGAGCGTAATTTCGCCCGTCATGGCGGTCAGTGGAAGAACCGGCGTATCGGTCAGAAGTGAAACCAGAACAGTGGTCATGGTTACTCCAGCCGAAGGTCCGTCCTTCGGAATAGCGCCTGCCGGCACGTGAATGTGCAGATCGATCTCTTTGGTGAAATCTTCAGCCAGGCCCAGCGAAGCCGAGTTCGACCGGACCCACGTGAGCGCGGCCTGCATGGATTCCTGCATCACCTCGCCGATCTGCCCGGTCATGGCGAAGTTTCCCTTGCCCTTCATCTTGTTGGCTTCGATGAAGAGAATATCGCCGCCGGCTGGCGTCCAGGCCAGGCCAACAGCGACGCCGGGCCGCTTGACGCGCTCGGCAACCTCGGTGTCAACCCTCACCTGTATGCCGCCCAGGAACTCTTTGATCGTCTCGCGAGTCACCACGAGCTTTTCATTCTTGCCCTCGACCACGCGTCGCGCCTGCTTGCGACAGACAGTACCAATCGTCTGCTCAAGCTTCCTCACGCCTGCTTCGCGTGTATAGTGGCGAACGATATAACGCACCGCGTCCTCGGGAAACTCAATCTGCTCGGGCGTGATGCCGTTCTCTTTGATCTGACGAGGAATCAGGTAGCGCGAGGCAATGTGCATCTTTTCGTCTTCGCTGTAGCCCTGAAGGAAGATCAGTTCCATGCGGTCCAGCAGCGGCGGGGGAACCGTGTCAAGCATATTGGCCGTGCAGATGAACAGTGTCTTCGACAGGTCAAATGGCACGTCGAGGTAGTTGTCGCGGAAGGTGCAATTCTGTTCCGGGTCCAGGGTTTCGAGCAGGGCCGACGCCGGATCACCGCGAAAGTCGCGGCCCAGTTTATCGACCTCGTCAAGCATCATCACGGGATCGTTGGTTTCGGCTCTGCGAATGCTCTGAATGATCTGCCCCGGGAGCGCGCCAATGTAAGTTCGGCGATGGCCGCGAATCTCCGCCTCGTCGTGCATGCCGCCCAGTGAAACACGCTGGAACTTGCGGCCCAGGGCGCGGGCAATGGACCGGCCCAGGCTGGTTTTACCCACGCCCGGAGGCCCCACAAAGCACAAAATCGGCCCCTTCATGTCCGGCTTCAACTCAAGAACACTCAGATAGTCGAGAATGCGATCCTTTACCTTTTTCAGCTCGTAGTGGTCCTCGTCCAGAATCTCCTTGGCCTTGTTGATGTTGACTTTGGAGCCAGAGCTCTTTGCCCACGGAAGCACAGCAAGCCACTCAATGTAATTGCGCGTGAGCGAGTAATCGGCGGCCATGGGAGACATGCGCGCCAGCCGCGCCAGTTCCTTCATTGCCTCCTTTTTCACTTCTTCCGGCATTCCGGCAGCTTCAATCTTCTGCCGCAATTCGTCTGTCTCGCGCTGGCCCTCATCCTGCTCGCCCAGTTCTTTCTGAATGGCCTTGAGTTGTTCGCGCAGGTAATAATCGCGCTGCGACTGCTGCACCTGGTCCTGCACCTCGCTCTGAATCTTGGTGCGCAATTGCTGCACCTCGATTTCCTTGGCCAGATGCTGATTGAGCTGCTCCAGCCGGGTTCCAACGCTGGCAGTCTCCAGCAGTTGCTGCTTGTCGTCTGTGGTGAGAAAAGGCAGCGACGAGGCAACAAAATCCACCAGCCGGCTGGGGTCTTCTATGTTCGCGGCGATGGTTCTGAGTTCGTCGGAGAGCGTCGGGGATTCGGCGACAATCTGCTGGAACTCCCCTGTCACATTGCGCACCAGCGCTTCCACATTGGCCGTTGCCCCCGGTTCCGCGTCCTCGAGCGTCTCCACGTCGGCCACCATGAACGGCTCGGTCTGCGAGTAGCGGACCAACCGTACGCGCTCCACCCCCTCAGTGAAGACAAACCGGCTTTGATTTGGCATGCGTACAACCTTGTGCACCGTAGCGAGTGTTCCCACCGTGTGCAGATCGGCAGGTTGAGGCGAGTCCAGCCTCGCGTCCAATTGGGCCACGACCACAATTGCCCGCTCCTCACCCAACGATTCGATCAACTGTATGGAGCTTTCCCGGCCCACAGTCAGAGGCAGCACAGCGTGGGGAAACAAAACGGTATCCCTGACCGGCAAGACAGCCACTCGGCGCAAACTGGGGTAGTCCTTTTCGGAAGAGGGTTTGGAAGAGGGCGGAATAAGCGATTGGTTCGACATTGAGTGTCCTCGTATCAGCTTTTCTTAATTAGAGCACGCAGACTTCAAAAAGTTTCAGGGATTGCTCTTTTCAGGCAATATCCCCTCTTTTCGCAAGCCGTTACACCCTCTGTACGGTCAAACTTAAGATACTGTTCCGCAACCGAATGCGCTGGGTTGTGTTTAAGGCTTCAGGGTCTCCTCAAACCAGTGCTCCCAAAACACTCTTGAGAAGCCCGCCGCAGGCAGGCCACACGATGCCTTCCTCCGTTTCCAGCGGCACGGAGGGCAACTGGAAGAGTTTATCGGCTAAAGCCCGAGGAAAGTGAGAGAAGCAGAGCGGGGAATGAAGAGAGCCTCAGACAACGATCATGCGGGTCATAAAATGCACCCTCACTCCTCGCGCTGAGAGCAAGGCATGACGAGGGCGTGGAGTCGCGGGCGAACACACCGGCCCGGATTTACCACCGCACGCCGCTCCTAGTTAGTATAAAGGAAATGGGCAAAGGGATCGGGAGCAACTGGTCCCGGACAACGGTTGTGCAACGGGGCGCTTTTCCCCGTGTTTTTTGGGGAGATATGGTTTTGAGGGCAAAGCCGTGGTCCTCGGCGACAGGTATGCGTCGCCGGGAAGGAAAGCCGATGGGTCGATGCGGCGAGCAGCCGGGGCATGGCATTTTCCTCGCGTGCCTTTTTGCATTCGGAGTTCTCAGCGGTATCACCACCTGGAGTCAAAGTCCTCAGATCAGTGCCCCCACTCGCCCCACACCAGGCAATCAAGCCGCACCCAGGCCTTCTGATTACCTCAACCAGTGGGAAGGCTTGCCGGTACACCATATCTCATTCGATGGCGTTTCCGCGGATCGCCTGGTTTCTGTGGTTGGCCATCTGGCTCAGTCCGAGGGAGCGCCCCTGAACCGGGAAAATCTGAAGCGGAGCCTGCGCCAACTCTTCTCGACCGGCTTGTTTGAAAACCTTGCGGTAGAGGGAGTTCGCTCTCCGGATGGCGTGACGCTCATCTTTCGCGGGACGCCGCGCACCTTCATCGGCACGGTCACCGTGGACGGAGCTAAGAGCCCCACGATCAATACGCAACTGGAGCGTTCTGGCCAATTGGAGCCAGGCACTCGTTTTACTCCCGCCAGGCTGAGCCAGGCTCTCGACCAGATGCGCGCCACCCTGGCTCTGAACGGCTTCCACGAGCCCGTGATAACCCAGGCCCTGACGCCCCACCCAGAGGAACAGCTTGTAGATATTGCGTTTCACGTGGTCTCCGGCCCGCAGTCTCGCGTGGGTACCGTGGATGTAACCGGCGACCCCGGTATGACCGTGGACGATTTTCGCCGTCATGCGCACCTCAAAGCCGGCGAGAAAATGGACCACGAAACCGCCAACCGCGCTCTGGCCGGGGTGCTGAAGGACTATCAGCACCAGCAGCGCCTTGAAGCTGAAATCAAGATTGAAAGCCAGCAGTACGACAAAGGAAGCCATAAGACCAACTTCCGCTTTACTGCGACTCGCGGCCCGATCGTCAAAGTGCTGGTCGATGGCGCCAGCATCAGCCCGGAGCGCCTCCGCCGTGTGATTCCTATCTTCGAGGAAGGTAGCGTGGACGAAGACCTGTTGAACGAGGGAAATCGCAGGCTGCGCGATTACTACCAGCGGCTCGGCTACTTTGACGTGAAGGTCGAGCACGAGCCGCAATCCACCACTGAAGGGCGTGTAACGATTCTCTACAAGGTAAGCCTGGGCTCGCGGCGGCGTGTGGAGCGTGTCTCGGTGGAAGGCAACCACTATTTCGGCTCCGCAACCCTCAAAGATCTGCTCAGTGTTCATGCGGCTGATTCAACCGATAGACACGGCGCCTACTCGCAGGCGCTGGTGACTGCCGACATCAACGCCCTCGAGGCCGTGTATCAGAACAACGGCTTCTCCAAGGTGAAGGTCACGCCCGAGACCAATGTCGGAGTGATCAGAACAACCGATTCCGGAAAATTCGCTCCGCTAAAAGTTGTTTACCACATCGAAGAGGGCGAGCAGCTGAGAGTGGGTAAGGTGAGCCTGGTTGGCAACGAGCACGTCGATGCGGCCAAACTTACACCGGAGATGAATACTGTCGCCGGCCAGTTGCTTTCGCCTCGAAATCTGGCCGGAGATCGGGATGAGTTGCTGACCGATTACATGAGCCGGGGCTTCGACCAGGTGAGAGTGGAAGTCGCGCAGCAGATTGAGCCGGCCGACGCGAGCAAGGTAGACGTAGTCTTCCACATCATCGAAGGGCGGCAGATTTTTGTGCGCAAGGTGCTGCTCAGTGGGTTGCATTACACGCGCCCGCAGACGGTGGCCAAGGCTATTACTCTTCACCCCGGCGACCCTCTAAACGAGACGGCGCTGATGGAAACGCAGCGCAACCTCTACGACTTTGCCCTCTTCAGCGAGGTTGATACGGCCATTGAGAATCCTTCTGGCGACGAGCCTTACAAGACCGTGCTGCTCCAACTGGAGGAGGCGCGGCGCTGGGCCTTGACCTATGGCTTTGGCCTTGAGGCTCAGACCGGAACGCCACAGTACAACTGCGGCGGCATTGAGGCCACCGGAGCCAGTTGCAATCCTAATGGCAAAACTGGCGTGAGCCCTCGCGTGCTTGCCGATATTACTCGCAACAATCTCTTCGGTCGCGAACAATCCATGTCGCTGCGCGGAACTTATGGGTTGCTGGAGCAGCAAATCGATCTGTTGTTTCAGAACCCGCATTTCGAGGGCGACCGCAACTTTGGCCTGACTCTTTCCGGCGGATACGCCAACAGTTTGGATGTGTCTACCTATGTGGCTTCGAGGCTGCAGACCGGAATGCGCTGGACCGAACACTTTAATACGCCCGGCTCTTACATTTCCAAGGCGAACACACTGATCTATGAATTCGACTTCCGCCGTGTCAAGGTGGAGGCAAGCAGCCTCCAAGTGGCCCCCGACGAGATTACGCTTCTGTCCACTGCGGTGCGAGTCGGAGGCCCGGCGCTCACCTGGATTCGTGATACCCGCGACTCGGCCATGGATTCGCACCGCGGCACTTACACCAGCTTCCAGGCGTTTATCTCCGATCAGGCCCTCGCTGCGCAGGCGGACTTTGGCCGTCTCGACGTGTCGAATTCCAGCTATTACCAATTCAATAAGGGACGTTTCGTGCTGGCGCGCAACACTCGCTATGGAATGGAGCGGGCATTTGGCGCTCTCGACGACGAGCTGATTCCCCTCCCCGAGCGGCTCTATGCCGGCGGGGCGACTTCGTTACGGGGCTTTGGCCCCAACTCGGCCGGGCCGCGCGACCCGGAAACGGGCTTTCCCATAGGCGGCGCCGGCGCGCTGATTAACAGCACTGAATTGCGCCTGCCACCGCCTACGCTGCCCTGGTTCGGCAGTACAGTGAGCTTCGTGCTCTTCCACGACATGGGTAATGTCTTCACTAATGCGGGCGATGCGTGGGCCAGCGCACTCAGGGTTCACCAGCCGGAGCGGGACAACTGCAAAATACTCACCCCGCCCACTGCAACAAACCCCGTCCCAGAACCCAGCGGACCCTCCACCTCGACCGGCACGCAGGGGGCTTGCAGCTTCAACTTCTTCTCTCATGCGCCGGGGCTCGGCCTGCGCTACCACACGCCGGTCGGACCTATCCGGTTGGACTTCAGCTACAACCTCAATCCGCCAATCTACCCGGTGAACGTAAACTATTCTGAGTCGCCCATTACCCTCGATCAGCATGTGGGCGAAGCCCCGCACTTCAACTTCTTCTTCAGTCTGGGACAGACTTTCTGATGCGCAACAGGAGCGAAATTCGGCGAATGAGCACGCCCGGACTTGCCTGCATTTGGGCAATGGCGGTGCTCCTGGCTGCGATGGAACGACCCAGCGCAGGCGCTCAGGCCGCTAATGCCGTGGTGCTTGACCATGTAGTGGCCGTAGTGAACGACCAAACCATCCTGGCCAGCGATGTTGACGACGAGATAAGGTTGGCGGTGCTTGACCCCGGTCAGGCCGGACTCGGCGTTCTAACTCCGCAGCGCGCCCTGGATCAGTTGATCAGCCGTGCGCTCATCCAGCAGCAGATTCGCCAGGAGGACGCGCAGGCAGCGGAGCCGGCGCAGTCCGAGGTTGATGCGCGCCTGGCGGAGATTCGCAAGGAATTGCCCGCGTGCGTCCACCAGAATTGTGCCTCGGATGCGGGATGGAAGACATTTCTCACTGCGCACAGCCTCAAACCGGAACGGGTTGAAAGCTACCTCCGCTACCGGGTTCAGATTTTGCACTTCATCGAGCAGCGTTTCCGGCAGGGGATTCGTATCTCCCCGGAGCAAATCGATGAGTACTATCGCGAAACGCTGCTGCCCCAGTACGCTCCTGGAGATGAGATTCCTGCGCTCGGCAAGGTCTCTTCGCGCATTGAGGAGATTCTGCTGGAGCGACAGGTGAATGTGCTCTTCGACGTCTGGCTCGCGAATCTGCGCAAGCAAGGCAACGTGGAAGTGCTCGACCCCTCGTTCGAAGCCCCTGAAGCGCCGAGCGGAACAGGAAGAGGAGGCGCATGAGCGATCCTGAATCCACGCCTCACCTGCCCGAAGTTCCAGAGAATGGTGAGCATGAGATTGAAACGCTGGTCCAGGCTCTCCGCCCGAGCCGCGTTCGTCGCTTTTTCCTGCGCCATCTTCCTCGCACGGCCGCCGGTGCGGCAATACTGTTGGCGGTCTTGGGCACAACCCTATATTTCCTGGCCAGTACGGCCGCTTTTGAAAACCTTGTTCGCGAACGCGTAATACACAGACTGGAAGTCGCTACCGGCGGACGCGTCGAAATCCGCGCCTTTCACTGGAATCTGCTCAGGCGCGAGGCGGAGGCTGACGGGTTGGTCATCCACGGCCTCGAAGGCCCCAATGAGGCGCCCTACGCCCAGGTCGAACGCCTGCGCGTGCGGCTCAGCATACTGGGCTTTCTCAGTCCGCGCATCCTGCTGAGAGATCTTGAAATCTACCGGCCCAGGCTGCACCTGATTGTCTACCCCGACGGCTCGACCAACCAGCCTCACCCTCGCACTCCGGAGAACCCGGAGAGCCGTGTAGTCGACAAATTTTTCGATTTCGAGACCAGCCACATTTCGGTGGAGCAGGGCCTTCTTGAATATGAGAACCGCGCCTCGGCCTTTGACTTCCAGGATCGATTCATCCCGCTCGATTTTGGAGCAGACGATCTCTCCCTGCGCATGACATATGTACCGGCAAAGGGCAAAAATCCTGAGTTCTATCGCATCGAGGCTGGAATTCAAAATCTGAATCTCACACGCGAAGTTCTGTCCAAACCGGGCAAAGCGCAGCCGCCACCGGTTCAGGGATTGGTTCAGGCTACGCTTGAGGTGACGCGCACCTCTGCCATTCTGCGCTCGCTTCGCGTGACCGCACAAAGCCGAGGCGTGCAGGACAGGACACTTGAGATCTCCGGCTTCCTCAACGACTTTTCCCATCCAAGCTGGCAGGGCAAAGCTGTGGGCGAGTTAGACATGCGTTTGCTCGATCCCATCACGGGGTACCCGTTTGCACCGGAAGGCATTGCCCATCTGGACCTGAACGGTTCGGGGAAGGCGGGAAGTTTTCGCATCGACGGCAGCGTTCACGTCGAGGACGGCGCTTACATTGGAACCGGCGTCGTGGCTAGAGGCGTGGGACTCGACGCGCGCGTTCACGCCGACCCCCAGCAATTGCTGATTACTTCAATTGTCGCCCGCCTGCGCGAGGGAGGCCAGATTGAGGGCGACCTCTCACTGGCTCGCTGGCTGCCGCCCCCACCAACGCCCAAAGAAAAAGCCCGCGCTGCCGCCCATAAGCTCCCGCCCTCTGACGAGATCGACATTCCGGTAGACGGCAAGGTGACGGCTCAATTCAAAGACGTGGCCCTGGACGCGATTCTGGAGATGGTCTGTGACCCGCCCTTCCAGCATCTAGGCATTGACGCGCGCGTCACCGGCCCCGCCAACGCTGTCTGGATAAACGGCGACAATCGCACCGTCTCCGTGACAGCTTTGTTGAATCTCACTCCTCCGGAGCACGCTGCTCAAGGTAAGGCTCCTGCCAGCGGCCTGGTTGACGCCACCTATACTCAACACGACGGCGCGGTCGATCTGCGCAAGCTCAAGCTCAATCTGCCCTCCAGCTGGCTTGAGGCCAACGGTCATCTGGGCGCATATCCCATGACCAGTTCCTCTGCGCTCAAGGTCGATTTCCACACTGGCAACCTCGGCGAATTCGACACCGTTCTCCGCGACCTGGGAATGGCTCGCAACGGCAAAACCGGTGTCGCGGCGCTGCCTATCGCGCTCAACGGCCAGGCTGATTTTCACGGCACATGGGCAGGCTCACTCCTCGACCCGCGCCTCGCCGGGAACCTGAAGGCCACGCAAATGAGTGTCGAAGTGCCTGCCAGTTTGAGCGCCCACTACGCTCCAAAACAGCCTTCCGCTCAGCAACTTTTCCGGCTGGATGCGGTTGAGGCCACCGGCAGCTACTCGGCAGCCCGCATTGATATCACAAACGGCCTGCTGCGTCACGGGAACGCCGAGATCTCCCTCACTGGCAGCATCACTGCCGGCCTGCCGACAGTTACCGCTGGCACGAAGCGCGGCCGAGCAGCAACCATTCCGTCCTTCGCAACCAACTCCCTGGTTCATCTCCGGTTGCGCGCCAATCAGTTGAATATGGAAGATCTGCGGCCATTCACCGGCCCAAGTCTGCCCGTGGCAGGCTCTCTCGGAGCACAGGTTCAGGTCGATGGGCCTCTGCACGCATTGGAAGGTTCTGGATGGGTCGAACTGGACAAAGGCAGCGTCTATGGCGAACCCGTAAACCGCATTCGTGCGCAAGGCACGATAGCCAACCAGAACATCAAACTGACCTCGGTGACTGTGAACGATGACGCCGGTAAGCTTGCCGCCACCGGCAGCTACGACCTGCAGACCCATCGCTTCCAACTGGACGCCAAAGGCGCCGGTATTGACGTTTCTCGCATCCAATGGCTGCGCAATCACGATCTTGCTGTTAGCGGCAAACTGGGGCTTTCGGTGCAAGGTTCCTGCACGCTCGACAACCCGTGCATTGAGGCCCACGCCACGCTGGCCGGCCTCACCTTGAACGGCGAACGGCTGGGCAGCCTGGAATTGACGGCTCACGGCGCCAACCACACCGCCACGTACGACATCACGACGCGGCTGGAAGCCGCCGAACTCACAGCGCACGGCCAGACAGCGCTCGGCGGCGACTTTGTCACTCATGCCAAACTCGATTTTTCGCGGTTGAACGTCGGTGCGCTCTTCAAGATGGCTCATATCAACGGGCTCACAGGGGAGTCGTCGCTTGCGGGTACGGTCACAATAGACGGACCTTTGGCGCGGCTTGACGAACTGCATGGAGAGGCGCGGCTGAACGAGATGGAGCTCACGCTCTCCGGCGTTCATCTGAAAAGCGAAGGCGGCGTCCATGCAACACTCGCCAATACCGTCATCCATCTTGATCCCCTGCATGTCGTCGGCGAAGAGACCGACCTGCACGCTCAGGGCAGCATCTCGGTCAAGGGCAACCACGAACTGGATTTTGCCGCCAGTGGGGCTATCAACCTGAAAGTAGCCGAGACGCTGGATCCCGACCTGACCGCCAATGGAAACACCACCTTCCAGGTGGAGGCGCAAGGTCCGCTGATGAATCCCCGCCTCAGGGGCCGCATCGACATTCAGAACGCGTCTCTCTCCCTCGAAGATCTGCCTAACGGCTTGAGCCAGTTGCATGGATCGCTGGAGTTCAATCAGAACCGGCTGGAGGTCAAGTCACTTACCGCCATGACCGGCGGCGGCCAGCTCAGTGTTGCCGGATACCTCGCCTATCAGCACGGTATCTATGCCGACCTGACAGTGACCGGAAGTGGAATTCGCATCCGCTATCCTCAAGGGGTCAGTTCCCTGGCCGACGCTTCGCTTCGCCTTCAGGGACCGCGCAACAATATGCTTCTCTCGGGCGACGTGCTTATCACTCGCTTCACGATAAGCCCCGATCTGGATATAGCGGCGTTGGCTGCGCAAGCTAATACTGTCGAGACCATCGCGCCCCTCGATGCCCCATCCAACCGGATCCGCCTCGACGTGCACATTACTTCGTCGCCGCAGTTAAACTTCCAGAACGCGTACGCCAAGTTGGCCGGCAATGTGGATCTGCGCCTGCGCGGCACTATTGCTTCGCCCTCGCTGCTGGGCCGCATCTCCATCACCGAAGGCAGCAGCATCATCGCCGGAACCCGCTATGAATTGCAGCGCGGCGACATTTATTTCACCAACCCCGTCCGCATTCAACCGCTCATTGATCTCACTGCCACTGCCCGCGTCGAGGACTATGACATTACCCTCAGCCTGCACGGCACACCCGATAAGCTGTCGGTCACTTACCGTTCCGATCCACCGCTTCCCGAGGCCGATGTGGTCGCGCTTCTCGCCTTGGGCCGCACCGGAAATCAGCAGCGCCTCTACACCCAGCAACAGGAAACGGCCGGCACCAGCCCTGCCACGGATGCTCTGCTCGGCGGTGCGCTGAACGCCACTGTCAGCTCTCGTGTGCAAAGGCTTTTTGGGGCTGGATCCGTTAAGGTGGACCCCAACTACCTCGGCGCCTTGGGAAACTCTACCTCGCGCATCATCGTTGAGGAGCAGTTGGGCACCAACGTCACCCTCACTTACGCCACCAACGTCAACACTACAGCCCAGCAGTTGATACAGGCCGATGTCGCCGTCAATCGGCACTTCACCCTGCAGTTGGCGCGCGACGAATCAGGCGTCTTCTCGGTGGTTTTCAAGGCCACACGCCGTTTCAAATAACCGTCTATCATGGTTGTAAGACAGGAGAATGAGCTTGAGCACCTCTTTTAGCAGCCGGTTGAGGGCTGTACCGGTTCTCGCGTGGATGGTGCTGATTGCGCTGGTTCTCCGTCTGGCGCTCATTCCCTTTAATAGCTTCCTCTTCGAAGATCTGATGGACGCGAATCACATCCATGCCTGGGAGCAGGGTAATGTGGCGAGGGCGTTACTGGCAGGTCAGGGATTCGGTAGCCCATTTGTTTCCAACCAGCCTTCCGCGATCATGCCGCCGGTTTATCCGCTTATCGTGGCCGTATTCTTCCGTCTCTTAGGCATTCACACCGCACTGTCAATCTTTGCCATTCACGCCTTCGACTGCCTGATTAACTCGCTCGCTTGCATTCCAATCTTTCTGATGGCCCGGCGCAGCTTTGGCGCGCGAGTGGCGTTGTGGGCGGCATGGACATGGGTCTTTTTTCCCTATGGAATCTACTTTTCCGCGGCATGGGCCTGGTCCACGCATCTGCTTCTTCTCTGCCTTTGCTGGATGCTCTATATGGCGCAGGATTTGGAGCGCTCGCCGCAGCTGGGGTTATGGGCCGGCTTTGGAGCGCTCGCGGGCTTCGCGGCTCTCACGGAGCCGTCCGTTCTTGTGCTGGTTCCTTTTCTGCTCTTGCTCGCGGCCTGGCGGCTGGCTCGCGCGGGCAAGCGCTGGCTGTTGCCGGGCGTAGTGGCTTCGCTCACTCTCGCCGCGGTGATTTCGCCCTGGCTGATCCGCGAAGATCTCGTCTTTCACCGCTTCATACCCATGCGCGACGGCATGGGCCTGGAAATGTGGATGGGTAACAACGGCGACAACCTGCGCTGGACCAGCGACGACAAGCATCCGCTCCACGACGCCGCGGAACTGGCCGATTACAACGCCGGCGAGTTGGCCTACATGGATCACAAAGCGCACCTGGCCGATGCCTACATTCAAAGCCATCCCCGCTGGTACGCATGGATGTGCGTCCGCCGCGCCGTTTATCTCTGGACAGGCTACTGGAGCTTTGACCCACGCTATCTCGCCATGGAGCCGACCGACCCTGAAAACATTCCGCTTGCCGCGGGCCTCACACTGCTTGCGTTTCTCGGGCTGTTCCTTGCTTGGCGAAAAACACCCTTCGAAGCCCTGCGCTATAGCGGAGTCCTTTTTTTATTTCCGGTGATGTACTACTTCGCCCATCCGGAGCCTTACCACATGCGTCCGCTTGATCCGCTTGTCATAATTCTCGGCTGCTATGCGATTCTCGCGCTGCGTGAGCGGGCTGCTGAGCGCAAGGAGCGCGCGGCATTCGAGCCGGCCAGCGTGCTGGAGGATGCTTGATTCAAAGCGACCAGTTTCTCGCGCCGGAAGCTGAAAGTCTCACATTTTGCGGAAGGATTCCACTGAACGCAATCGCCGAATGGCTCACTTAAACCGCCAGCTTGACTGCGTCATCTCACAACCTTTTGTGAATATTTGTGTCAAAATCAACAGGCGGCAATAAAGTTACACCCAATGTGCGAACGAATGAGGGGCAGTGCAAAGATGACAACGACAATGCGTACAACCAGGGTCGCGCTGCTGACAGCCACGCTCGCGGGAATCTTTTGCGGCCTCCCACGAGGCGCCCAGGCTGCGCCGAAACCCGCGGACTCAGGCGCAACCACACAGGCGACCGGACCTGAAGCCGGTGATGCCACTGCCCGTCTGAATAAGAAGGAATTTCGCGATATAAAAGTTAGCGAGAACCATGGCATTGTTACCTTGACCGGCACTGTGGACCTATACGCGTTCAAGGTGGAAGCCGACAAGCGTGTGCGCAAGGCCAATGGCGTCACCGCGGTGCATGACCTGATCGATGTCGCAGGTCCTGCCATTCCCGACGAGGTGCTCTGGAACAAGCTCGTGGATAAGCTGGCATACGACCGTGTCTTCTACGGCAACGCATTCAACGCCATCAGCGTCAGCGTTCGGAACGGCGCTGTCACCCTCGGCGGTCACGCCCTCTCCTATAACTCACGAAACTCCGCACTAGCCCTGGTCGATTACTATCCCGGCGTCAAGGACGTGTACGACAGGATCGAGGTTGATCCTGTCTCTCTCTTCGATAATCGGATTCGAATGCAGGTCTTCCGCGCCGTCTATGGCTTCCCCACTCTTAACCGGTACGCCATCGATCCCGCCAAGCCGATCCGCATCTCAGTGCAGAACGGCCACGTGGAACTGTATGGAATGGTGGATTCGCAAGGCGATAAAGACACGGCTTTCATCCGCGCCAATGCGGTTCCCGGCGTCTTCGACGTGAAGAATTACCTTCAAGTTGCCGAACAGCCCGTCAAGAAACAGAAATAAGTCCGCTGCGAATTGCTTTTGCGGGTGCCCCCATACTATCCGTGCCCCATCCATGCGCCTTACCGGGGTCCCCGGCGACAGGTCTTTGTCGCTGGGGTGGTCAGGCGCATCGATGGAAAGCGAAGATTCACTTGGCCGAACGTCAGGGTGCCCCATCCATTCGCGCTTTTTGCGAATGGGTGGGAAACAGCTTAGAACTTGACCGACGGGGCAGTTCGTGCGCCCTCGCTGGCAGCGAAGTAGGCATTGTTCTGTTGGTAGCCCGCCATGCCTGCCCAGATATTGTTCGGAAATTGCAGGATGAACGTGTTGTAATCCTGAATCGAGTCGTTGTAGCGTTTGCGCGCCACGCTGATGCGGTTCTCGGTCCCAGACAACTCGTCCTGCAGGCGCATGAACTGGTCGCTGGAGCGCAACTGCGGGTAATTTTCCGTGAGCAACAGCAGGCGTCCAATCGCCGAGTCCAGCTTTCCATTGGCCGCTATCTTGGCCTGCGGGCCCTGCGCATTCAACATCCCAGCGCGTGCGTTGGCAATATCGCCAAAAACGGTGCTTTCCTCTTTGGTAAAGCCCTTCACGGTCTCCACCAGGTTGGGAATCAGTTCGGCGCGCCGCTCCAGCTGCACATCTACTTCCGACCACATGCTCTTCACATTCTGGTCCTTCGCCACCATCTGGTTCCTGGCGCTCACATAGCTGCTGAAAACCATCAGAACCGCCAGAACCAGAACGCCCACCACTCCCAGTGCAATCCAAAGTCCCTTGCTCATACTGTGCTTTTCTCCTCCGGCCTGCCTTCAGGCAAGCCCCTTAAGCAATCTTGAAAACCTACCAGCTTCCCCCGGCGCCGCCGCCGCCAAAACCACCGCCAGAGCCGCCGAAACCGCCAAAACCGCCCCCACCTGAATCTCCTCCGCCGCCAAATCCACCACCGCCGCCGAAGCCACCGCGAAAGCCGCCGCCCATAAAACTGGAAAACAAACCATATCCCAGCAGCAGCCTGAAAATGGAAGAGCCGCCAAAGAAGATCAGCAGAAAAATCAACATAATCAGCTTGCCAATCACGCGGCTGTGCCGCATCTGGGTCACTGGCTCGCTGGCCGTTACCGGCTCATCCTGCAGCGTCACCTTGGCGTCGGCGGCTATCACCTGCGCAACTTCGCCCACGGCCTGAGTTACCGCGCCGTCATAATCGTTTGCGCGCAACGCGGGAACCATCTCCCGGCCAATGTCGCCAACCTTCCCGTCAGGCAGAATGCCTTCCAGGTCGTAGCCGATATCGATCCGCCTCTGATGGTCATCTACCGCCAGGAAGACCAGAACATCGCGGCCCGAACCTTTCTTGCCCATCTTCCACTTGTCTTCAAGGGAGCTGGTAAATTCAGCCGCGTCATCGCCTTCCAGCGTTCGAACGGTGACCACTGCGATCTGCGCATTGGCCTTCGAGTGGTCAAGTTGAGCGCAAAGCGAGTCCAACCGCGCAATGGCCTCGGGCGAGAGTACGTGGGCAAAGTCGCTCACATAATCAGTCGGCTGAGGTAGATCCTTAACTTGTTCAGCTTGGGCAGCTATGACAAAAACGGAAATGCAAGCTGCTATGAGCAGCGGAAGAACAGCGGAATGTACGCGGCGAAAGCCCTTCATCGCTTTCTATTGTACGTGGAGGGCGGCTGGAAGGTTCCATTCACAGCCCCTGCACCGACTACACTAATAAGGAAATGACCCAGAATCAGCCCCCCATCGCCCGCAAGGAACGCAAAGAAACTGCTCTTCACGGCGCAGTCCTGGTGGACGAATACGCCTGGCTGCGCGACAAGCAGAACCCCGAGGTCACCGCCTACTTAGAAGCGGAAAACGCCTACGCCGAATCCGTGATGGCGCCGCTCAGCGGCCTGCGCGATCAGCTTTATGACGAGATGCTTTCGCACATGAAACAGACCGATGTCTCGGTTCCCTTTCGCGATGGCGACTGGTGGTACCTGACGCGCACCGCAGAGGGCTTGCAATACGCCATTCACTCCCGCATACCGGCAGATACTCTCAACGTCTGTCATCCTGAACGAGCGGAGCGAGTCGAAGGACCTGCGTCTAGTTCTTCACCTGAACAGATCATCCTCGATGGCAATCAACTGGCTGAGGGCCACACATTTTTCGCCATCGGCGCAACCGACATTACTCGCGACGGCAACTGGCTGGCGTACTCAACTGACACCACCGGCTTCCGCCAATACACGCTGCATATAAAAAACCTGGAAACCGGCGAGACGCTTGCGAGTGAGGTTGAGCGCGTAGGCTCTCTCGTCTGGGCGGCGGATAATCGGACTCTCTTTTACTCGGTCGAGGACGAGGAGCAAAAGCGCCAGTACCAGCTTTGGCGGCACGCGCTCGGCACGCCGCACACGGCCGATGTGCTGGTGCTTCAGGAAGACGATGAACGATTCAATCTGGGCGCGGGCCGCACGCGCGATGGTAAATTCATTGTGCTCGAATCGGCCAGCCACATCACCAGTGAATCCCGTGTGCTCGCTGCCTCCGATCCTGAAGGCGCGTTTACGCTCATCAGTCCTCGGGAAGACGAGCACGAGTACTCCATCGACCACCGCAACGGCCTCTGGTTCATTCGCACCAACGATCGCGGGCGCAACTTCCGCCTGGTCACTGCGCCTGTGACCACGCCCGGTCGTAAACACTGGACCGAGCTTATTCCCCAGCGCGACGATGTGATGCTGGAAGAAGTGGACCTCTTCGCCGGCTTCTTCATCGCCTGCGAACGCGAAGACGGCCTGCCCCGCTTGCGCCTGTGGCGCTTCACCGGCGATGGGCCGGGAGCCGCAAAAGCCGGCGAGATCAGTTTTCCCGAGCCTGCTTACAGCGCCCAGCCTCACATTAATCGGATCTTTGATTCGTCCACATTCCGCTACGGATATCAATCGCTGGTTACGCCTGCTTCCGTCTACGAGTACGATGTGGCCACCGACTCATCCACACTGCTCAAGCAGCTTGAAGTCCCCGGTGGCTTCGATCGCACTCTTTACGCAAGCGAGCGCGTTCATGCCACTGCGCCCGATGGCGTGCAGGTTCCGGTGTCTCTGGTTTATCGAAAAGACAAGCGCAAAAAGGGATGGAATCCCCTGTACGTTTATGGTTATGGCTCCTATGGATACTCGCTGCCACTGGGCTTTAGCTCTAATCGGTTGAGCTTGCTCGATCACGGCGTGGTGATGGCCTATGCGCATGTCCGCGGCGGAGGCGACTTGGGCGAGCCATGGCACGACGCCGGGAAGATGCTCTTGAAGCGCAACACCTTCACGGATTTCATCGCCGCCGTTGAGCATCTCACCGCCTCCGGCTATGGCGACCCCGAGCGCGTGGCCATTGAAGGCGGGTCGGCGGGCGGGCTGTTGATGGGCGCAGTTGCCAACCTCCGTCCTGAACTTTTCCGCGCCGTGCTTTCTCACGTGCCCTTTGTCGACGTGATGAATACCATGCTCGACGCCACGCTGCCCCTCACCGTTCCGGAATACGAAGAGTGGGGCAATCCGAATGAGCCTGAGTATTTTCTCTACATGTTGAGTTACTCACCCTACGACAATCTGAAAGCTGCGAACTATCCGGCCATGCTGGTGAAGACTTCGCTTCATGACAGTCAGGTCATGTATTGGGAGCCGGCCAAGTATGTCGCCAAACTGCGCACTCTCAAGATCGACAATAATTCCCTGCTTCTGGTCACAAATATGAAGGCGGGCCACGGAGGCTCCAGCGGCCGCTATGACTATCTGAAAGAGATCGCCTTCGATTACGCCTTTCTTCTCCGAGAGTTGCAGGTGGTGTGATAGAGTTCACTGCGTTTGAAACAAATAGGTTCTTCCGTATTCAGGCAGCGGAACGTGTCTTGCTATCTGCTCCCTGAAGCGCCCCTATAT
>JBAPYY010000451.1:0-1544 GCA_049284975.1 Occallatibacter sp. | reverse complement strand
ACGCTTTACAGGTCGCTGCGGTTGCAGGAACCTGGATGGGCCGCGGCCTCGCCCTGCTTATCGATGCTCTCAATCCCCAGATCATCGTCTTTGGTTCTCTCGGCGTCGTCCTCGGCGAACGCATCTTCGCCTCAGCCCGCAAGGTCATCGCCACGGAGACCTTGCCCCAGGCTGCCGCTGCGTGCCAACTGCTTCCCTCCGCCTTGGGCAAACAAATCGGCGATGTTGCCGCGCTCATGGCCGCGCTCACTCAATCCTCCGTCCACCGCGCGCTCCAACCCAAGAACGATGCCAGGCAGCCGCCAGCAAAAGGCCATCTCTGAACCGCAGCAGTTTACACTCTCCCTCATGAGGGTTCTCTCCGTCTCATGGCGCGCCAGCGCGCTAGTACTTCTCCTTTTCCTCGCACTGCCCGCCTCTCTTCAAGCGTTCGCACAACAGCCTGACGAGGCCTCCATCGTTCGGGGAGTCGATGCCGCCGTAAAAGCCAGGCTCGATGCCATCGCTGCATACACCGTTGCCGAACACTACTCCGTTTATCGCGGTGGCGACGAAGCCCATCCCGCCGCTGAAATGACTGTCAGGACGACCTATCAGGAGGAAACCGGAAAAAGCTACACGATCCTCTCAGAGAGCGGCTCGGCGATTCTGCGGAAGTTTGTACTGAGTTCGATCCTCGACAATGAAAAGCGAATTAACCAGCCCGGAGTCCGCGAAGGATCGTGGATTACCTCAGCCAACTACGAGATGAAACTCAAGCCCGGTGGCCCGCAGCACATCAACGGTCGCGACTGCTTCGCTCTTTCCATCAATCCCAGGCAGAAAGCTCCTAATCTCCTCGTTGGAACCATCTGGGTCGATACCAAAGATCAGTCTCTGGTCCAGCTCGAGGGAACCGCGTCCAAAAGCATCTCCGTCTTTACCGGCCCTACCCAGATGATGCGTCAATATACCATGGTGAAGGGCTTTGCCGAAGCAACGCACGCCCGCGCAGTCTCTGACAGCTCCCTCTTCGGCAAGACCGTTGTCACCATCGACTACAGCGGATACGACATCAAGATTCGTGCTGGCCGGTAAGCCGGCCGCGCCGATTTTTGCCTATCATCGTCCCCAGGTCATCCTTCATAGCGGCTGAAAACTCCATGCCGCGCTCGGTTCCCGCCTGCTCCGCGTCCCCGGCAAGCACCGCATGCAGCACCATCATTAGCGTCATCTGTCTCTTCAGCTTCTCCGGCCACTTTCCCCGCTTGCCTTGCAAAACCCTTTCCCTAAACCTTTGAACTGAAAACACATCGCTCCCTCCACCAATTCAAAAACGGAATTCCGTACCACATCGCAGCACCACATTTCACTAAGGTGATAGATGTCACGGCTACTGCTCACCACCCGACGTACAACAAGAGATAGACAGGATTCGAGATACAAAGGACAATCGTTTTGCATCCTTGATTCTCTGCAAACGGGAGGAAACCGTGCCAGCCTTCACACCTCCGCCGCTGCCCAGCGACGACAAACGTTGGAAGATCGTGAACGGCACCATGCGC
>JBAPYY010000450.1:0-5026 GCA_049284975.1 Occallatibacter sp. | reverse complement strand
CCGCTTTACGCCCGGAGCTAAAGATGAGCGAACTGGCGGCAATCCATGGATGAACGGCCTGACACGAAGGAAACTGCCAAGATCAAAGTCCACGTCGTCGGTGACCACCCCATCATGCTCGCTGGCGTTGCCGCTAATATCCACGCAAAGCCCGATATGACCGTGGTTGCGATGCCAGTGTGGTCGCGAGATCACAATCGCAATGCCGACTTCAGGTTGCAGATCTCGGACCATACCGTAAGCTAATTGTTTTCAAATAATTACAGTAGATCGAGTATGCCAATCCCTCGTTCGCAATTCTGCTTTTGAGGTTTCGTGACCGCTGTCACTTCCTACCAAAACATCCGGCCATACACTCGGTATATGGTTATCGATATGAATTTATCGATTGAGTCGCCGACTGAGCGCCCGGAAGTGCGGTCGATTTCGCAGCCGAGCCTGAAGCGTCTGCCCCAATACCACCATTATCTGAAGGATCTTGAGGCTAAGGGGATCAGCCGGGTTTCTTGCAGTGCGATCGGCCGGGACTTGGGCCTCATCCCTGTGCAAGTCCGCAAGGACCTGCAGTACACGGGAATCATCGGCAAGCCAAAGACTGGCTACTCGGTCCCCGAACTCATCCAGGCCATTGAAACATTTCTCGGCTGGAACAACGTAAACGAGGCGTTTCTAGTTGGGGTGGGGAATCTGGGCACAGCGCTGCTCGGCCACGAGCGGTTCTCGAAGTTTGGCCTGCAGATTGTGGCCGCCTTTGACACAGACTCAGCCAAGGTCGGCCAATGGGTGCGCGAGAAGATGGTATTGCCTCTGGATAAACTCGCCGATCTGGCACAACGCATGAGCATCCATTTGGGAATCATCACAACCCCTGCGGAAGGTGCGCAAGTCGTGGCGGATGAAATGGTGAAAGGGGGCATCCAGGCCATCTGGAACTTTGCCCCTGTGAAGCTCAAAGTCCCCGAGCACATCATCGTGCATAACGAAGATCTTTACAATTCGCTGGCTTCGCTTTCCTGGAAGTTGGCCAGGCGATTCAGAGTACCAATTCAAGAGAGGGAGGCTGTTTAAATGGCGTCAGCGCCCATTGCAGTTGATCGAATAGAGAATCTCGAGAGAGAGAAGTTTGAGATAGTGTGCCAGATTCTCAATCGTCACGCACGCCGTCCGTCGGGATTGATTCCGATCCTGCAGGCGATTCAACACGAATACCAATATTTGCCAGAAGAGGTGCTTACCTATGTGGCGACCTCGCTGAATATTCCTCCGGCGCGCGTCTTTGGCGTGGCCACGTTTTACGCGCACTTTGCGCTGGAGCCAAAGGGCAAGCACGTCATACGTATCTGCGACGGAACGGCTTGCCACGTCAAGCAATCTCTTCCGGTGTTGAACGCTCTGCGACAGAAGCTGGGCACGAGCGAAAAGAATATGACCACGGCCGACATGATGTTCACCGTCGAGACGGTCGCCTGCCTGGGTGCTTGCGGATTGGCCCCTGTGGTGGTCATCGACGAGCAAGTGTACGGGCAGATAACTCCGGCGCGCGCGGTTGCTCTGGTGGATGAGATCAAGGCTATGGAGGCGTCGTTTGGCGCCGCTTCAGAATCTGAGCAGCCCTCCGCCGAGGTGGTCAATGGGTAACGCGGAAGCGCAAATTTCGACTCCAGAAAATGGACACGGAATCTCCACTCTCGCTCAAGTGCGGCGGGTGATTATCTGCGCTGGAACCGGATGCATGGCCAACGGAGCCATGAAGGTCTTCGAGCAGTTCAAAAGCCAGATGGCCGACGCCGGGCTGAGAGTGATTCTGGAACTGCGCGCAGAAGCTGCAAGCGATGAGGTACGCCTCTCCAAGAGCGGATGCCAGGGTTTCTGCCAGATGGGGCCGCTGGTTTCCGTGGTGCCGGACGGCATTCTCTATACCAAGGTTCGCGCCGAAGATGTTGCGGAGATTGTGCAGCAGACTCTGGTAGGCGGTCAGGTTGTGGAGCGGCTTCTCTATAAAGATCCTGCGACCCGCAAGAGCTGCCGCGGACTGGAAGATAATCCTTTTTATGCGCGCCAGGATCGCCTGGTGCTGCGCGAGTGCGGCTTTCTCGATCCCGAGGATATTCGCGAATACATTTTGCACGGCGGCTATCGCGCGGCGAAAAAGGCATTCGTCGAAATGTCTCCCGAGGCGATTTGCAAAACCGTCCTTGACTCTGGACTGCGCGGCCGCGGCGGCGGCGGCTTTCCAACAGGACGCAAGTGGGAAGCGGCGCGAATTCAGAATTCTCCAAAGAAGTACGTCATCTGCAACGGCGACGAGGGCGACCCCGGCGCATTCATGAACCGATCCGTAATGGAGGGCAACCCCCACAGCGTCATTGAAGGCATGATGATTGCGGCTCGTGCCATCGGCGCCAACGAGATGCTGGTCTATGTTCGTGCAGAGTATCCGCTGGCGGTCGAGCGCATGCGCGGCGCCGTGGCTGCCGCCGAGCGCGAAGGCATATTGGGAAAAGACGTCTTCGGAACCGGCCTGGCCGTGAAGTGTGAAGTGATGGAAGGCGCCGGCGCCTTCGTTTGCGGCGAAGAGACGGCCATGATCGCATCCATCGAAGGCCAACGCGGGATGCCAAGGCCCAAGCCGCCCTTTCCCGCGCAAAGCGGCCTGTGGGGCAAGCCGACAATCATCAATAACGTGGAAACGCTGGCGCATGTTTCCCGCATTCTCAACGAAGGCCCCGAGGTCTTCCGCAGCATTGGAACGTCAGATTCGCCAGGCACCAAGACCTTCGCTCTCACCGGCCACGTCTCCAACACCGGCCTCGTCGAAGTTCCATTCGGAACAACGCTGCGCGAGATCGTCTACAACATCGGCGGCGGCGTCACGGACGACGCGGGCAGAATCTGGAAGACGGGATTCAAGGCCGTGCAGATTGGCGGTCCTTCCGGTGGATGCCTGACCGAGGACCATCTCGATCTTCCGCTGGCCTATGAGTCTCTGCGCTCTGTCGGCGCGATGGTCGGCTCCGGGGGGCTGGTGGCCATGAACCAGGGCACGTGCATGGTGAGCATCGCGCGCTTTTTCATGGAGTTTACGCAGCGCGAATCCTGCGGCAAGTGCGTGTTGTGCAGAGAAGGAACAAGGCAACTGCTTGCGCTGCTGGACGACGTGATTGAAGGCCGCGCCGATCAGAATACGCTTGACCTTCTGGATAAGCTGGGGCGCGCGGTGCAGGTAGGGTCATTGTGCGGCCTGGGAAAGACGGCGCCCAACCCTGTGCTCTCGACGATGCGCTACTTCCGCAAGGAATATGAAGAGCACGTCTTCGAAAAGCGCTGCCGCACGGGCCGGTGCAAGGCGCTGCTGAGTCCGGAGATCAATCAGGAGAAGTGCAAAGGCTGCGGTCTATGCATCAAGGCCTGCCCCACCGGAGCCATCACGGGAGAAAAGAAGCAGCCCCACCACATCAATCCGGAACTGTGCATCAAGTGCGGCGCGTGCGCCACAGCCTGCAAAATTCACGCGGTCGAGGGAATATAGCAAGATGAATACTGTCACACAACCGACATTGACGATCGATGGAAAAACTATTGCGATCGAAGGCGAGCGCAATCTGCTCGAACTCGTTCGCAAGGCGAACATCGATTTGCCCACGTTTTGCTATCACTCCGAACTCAGCGTGTATGGCGCTTGCCGGCTTTGCCTGGTGCAGGTGGAAGGGCGCGGAATTCAGGGCGCGTGTTCCACACCGCCCGAGCCGGGCCTGAAGATCCAAACCACGACTCCGGAAATCCGTGAAATTCGGCGGATCGCGGTGGAGTTGCTGCTGGCCAATCACGATCAGAGCTGCCCGACCTGCTCGCGTAGCGCCAATTGCCAGCTGCAAAGCCTGGCTCTGCGGCTGGGCGTGAAGAAGGTACGCTTCAAGTCAGTGCACCAACCCGTTCCGCTGGACGAGTCGTCTCCCTCCCTGGTTCGCGATCCTAACAAATGCGTCCTCTGCGGCGACTGCGTCAGAATGTGTTCTGAGATTCAGGGCATCGGCGCGATTGATTTTGCGCATCGCGGCCATGAAGTGAGCGTGCAGCCGGCATTCGGCAAACTGTTGGGTGACGTGGAATGCGTCAACTGCGGACAATGCGCCAGCGTCTGCCCCACCGGAGCGCTGACCGTAAAGTCCGAGGTCGATCAGGTTTGGAACTTGCTTGGCGACCCAAGGAAAACTCTCATAGTGCAGATTGCGCCGGCCGTGCGCGTGGGCCTGGGCGAGTGCTTTGGCTTGCAACCGGGAGAGATCACCACGGGTCGCATCGTTGCCGCTCTCAAGCAACTCGGCTTCGACCAAATCTACGACACATCGTTCGCCGCCGACCTCACCGTAATTGAAGAAGGCACGGAGTTTTTGGACCGCAAGGCGGCCGGCGGAACTCTGCCGATGTTCACCTCCTGCTGCCCTGGCTGGGTCAAATACGCGGAGCAATATTTCCCTGAACTGCTGCCCAATCTTTCCACGTGCCGCTCACCGCAGGCGATGTTTGGATCGCTGGTGAAGGCCATGCTTCCCGATCAGCTCAAGGTCGAGCGCAAGGACCTCAAAGTCATAGCCATCATGCCGTGCACGGCAAAGAAGTTTGAAGCTCAGCGCCCGGAGATGGGCGTAAATGGCGACCCGGACGTGGATTATGTGCTGACCACGCAGGAACTCGCCCAGATGATCAAGTCAGCCGGCATCATCTTTGACAGCCTGCAGCCCGAATCCTTCGACATGCCTTTCGGTTTCTACACCGGTGCCGGGGTCATCTTTGGAAACTCGGGCGGAGTGATGGAAGCCGTTCTACGCTACGCTGCGGAAAAAGTCACCGGCAAGAAACTCAACGATGTGGAATTTCAGCAAGTGCGGGGCGATTCCGGCCTGCGCGAAGCCACCGTCCATGTAAACGGCACGGAGCTCAAACTGGCCGTCGTCCACGGATTGCGCAATGCCCGCGTCGTCGCCGAACAGGTGAGATCGGGCAAGAGCCATTACGACCTGATTGA
>JBAPYY010000449.1:0-3051 GCA_049284975.1 Occallatibacter sp. | reverse complement strand
CTGAAAGACCTGCGACGAAGGCCCGAGCGCGCGGCAGCCAGAGCCCCAGCAAAGGAGAGTCTTCTATGCCTCTAGTATCCATGCGACAGTTGCTCGACGAGGCCGCCAAGGGCGGGTACGGCGTCGGCGCATTCAACGTCAACGATATGGAACAGATTCAGGCCATCATGGGCGCCGCGAAGGAAACCAATTCGCCGGTCATCATTCAGGCCAGCCGCGGCGCGCGCCAGTTCGCCCAGGACAAGTATCTCTTCCACCTCATCCAGGCGGCGGCGGAACTGAATCCCGAGATTCCCATCGCCATGCACCAGGACCACGGCAACAGCTTCGAGACCTGCAAGAGCGCCATCGAACTGGGCTATACCTCCGTCATGATGGACGGCTCGCTCAAGGCCGACGGCAAGACACCGGCCACCTTTGAAGAGAACGTTGAAGTCACGCGGCAGGTGGTTGATTACGCGCATGAGCGCGGCGTCACCGTCGAGGGCGAAATCGGCGTGCTGGGCGGCGTGGAAGACGGTCACGGCGCGGGCGGCTCCGGCCTCGACCACATCACAGACCCCGACCAGGCGGTCGAGTTTGCTGAGCTGACCGGCGTTGACGCTCTGGCCATCGCCATTGGCACCAGCCACGGCGCATATAAATTCACCAAGAAGCCCGACGGTTCCGTCCTCAAGATGGACGTGCTCATGGCCATTCACAAGCGCCTGCCCAAGACCCACCTGGTCATGCACGGCAGCTCTTCCGTGCCCAAGGACTTGCAGGACATCGTCAACAAGTACGGTGGCAAGCTGAAAGAGACATGGGGCGTGCCGGTCGAAGAGATTCAGCTCGGCATCCGCAACGGCGTGCGCAAGGTTAACGTGGACACCGACAACCGCCTGGCAATCACCGGCGCAATCCGCAAGGTTCTCTGGGAGACCCCGGAGAAGTTCGATCCGCGCGACTACATGAAGCCTGCCCGCGAGGCCATGCAGAAGGTCGTCGCCCAGCGCATGACGCAGTTCGGCCAGGCCGGACACGCCAGCGACTACGCGGCCAAATCCATTGTCGAAATCGCCAAAGGCTACAAGGACGGTAGCTTGAGCACCAAGCCGCTGGTCGCAGCCAAGTAACTGGGTGCCCCATCCATCTCGCGCTCTTTGCGAAATGGGTGGGATTGCACAATTCCCGGCTTGCAGTGATAGCGATAATGCTTCAACAGAAAGGGCCACTCCGCAACTGCGAAGTGGCCCTTGTCATTCCAGTCTTCCCGCTAACCAGGATTTCCCGTCCTCATTAAAAAACGAGAGTCGCGGAATTCGATCCGTTCAGATACCAGAAGCCAACGTCTCCCGCGGGATAGCTGCTGGGCACGATGGTTGCACCCACGCTTCCCTTGCCCCAGTAGTAATCGTCGATGTTGACCATCCAGAAAAGGTTCCCGCCGATGTTAAGTGCCGGCCCAATAGCAGCCGGCGTCCCGGCTCCCGTGGATTGCGCGGCGTTGAACCAGGCCTGCACGATGGTCTGCGGCGACCCGCCCACGCCCAGAATGTTTTTTGCCACGGCGTTTTCGAAGGGGCCGTCCCCGTAGTCGAGCGAACTGAAGCCGGCCATGACATGGAGGCCGTTGAAGGCGACGCCCCAGCGCTGGACCACGTTCTGCCCGCTGCCGTCGGTCGGGTCCAGCATGTCGCAATCGTCGGTGAGCAGCCATGCAAGCGTGTCATTTGGCCCCGTCGGACCCCAGGATGGCGCGTAATCGATGGTGTAGGACTGCGGAGTGCCGTAGCCGTGCCCATTGATGCCCACATCGCCACCAGACGTTGGGTTGCACAAGTACGCCGTGGCGTAATCCGACATCGGAGCGCCGGGCTGCATGGCGGTTTTGGTGTCCGGGTTTGCGTCCGCGATGTCGATAACGAGGTCTGCGGTGTTGATGCCCCAGTTTTCGTAATCCGCATCGCCGTATACCCAGGGAGTCGACACCAGCGTTCCAGCCGGCTTGGGCTCAATGAAGTCTCCCGGCCATGCGTCATCGCCCAGCCACGCGAACTTCTGCGTTCCGCCGCCCGCGCCGGAGGTGCCCATGCCGTTTTGCCAGCCCACGCGGCAGGGCGTCCACTCGCCGGGATCGGCCGGGCTTTCCGCCCCGTAGCTGGCGCCGGTAATACCGCCTCCATGTGAGGGCAAAATGGGATGAGGATGGACAGGGACAATCTGTTGGCCGTGAACCGCTACACCATTGGCGTCGATCACGGTCACGCTGACCCGCTCAATCGCAGAAAGGTGAAAGTTGCTGTCGTGCAGCAGCGATTCGGTAGCGCGCGCCTGCGCTGTGTATTGCACTGAATCGCCGTCAGTGCGCGATGCCTCCGGGTCCGATCCGCCCCAGATGTAGGTGTATGGCGGCGTTCCGCCTGTCACCGCGGCATGAGCCCGCACCGCCGCGCCGTCGGCTGAAGCCGTAACCGTTACTGACGGAACGTAGCGCGGATCATCGGTTGCCGGAATGAAACTGACTCTGGATCGAATCTCGCCATCTGCGCCCTCGTGGCCATTGGCGACCCGCGTGGTGCCGTAAAAAGCGTAGTACGGAATGATGGTCGAGGGTTGCCCGCCATCCGCGCGGCCCAGCCCACCGTCCAGAGGCGGCGACAGATACACCAGCCGCGTAGTGATGCGCGCGTCGGTCGGCAGCCTGGGCGCAATCCGCCTTTTGGCTTCATCTTCAGAGAGAATCTTCACCGTCTCTCCGGCCTTCAATTGCCGCACGGAATAGACCAGTCGACTGACGTGGCCTTCGCCGTCATAGGTAACCTGCGCCTGCGCTCCTGGACCAATCAAGGGCAAGCCGCCCTCCACGGTGAACTTGTAGTTGACCGTGGTGTCGAGCGGAGTGGCCTTTGCTTGCCACTTCCCGTTGCTGTCGCGGGTGTACATGGTTAGAGTGCTGTGGCCGGCCGCGGGTGTAGCCATGCGCAGCCCCAGCGCCGAGGCCTCCAGCGCTCTGGCCGTCTTGTCGAGCGCCGTCTTTTCGTCCAGCACGCGCAGCGCCTCCAAAGCCTT
>JBAPYY010000448.1:0-4887 GCA_049284975.1 Occallatibacter sp. | reverse complement strand
GAGCTTTCAGTCTCTCCCCACGCTTCCAAATCAGCGGAGCGTGGTCCGAAAAAATCAAGAACGCCTCAATCCTCGCTCCCCTGCCGTCTCATTCCTCTTTATTCCTCGTTGAATGTTCTTAGCTTAACCAATCTCACTGAAATTACCTGCACTCCCATTCAACCAATCATCTTACTTTATTTCAACAACATAACCACACATCTCCATCCTTGAATCTTTGACAAGAAACTCTAATCGCAACAAACATCTCCCAAAACCCGCTGTCACACACGCCTTCGCGCCAAATGTTCTAGGATATCCCGGTGACCTCTCCAGCCCACTACGCTCCCACTCTTCTTGTCCACGGAGGCGCATGGGCTATCCCCGCCGATGCGGCTGCCGCTCATCAGGCCGGTGTCCGCAACGCCCTGGAAACCGGCTACGCTGTCCTTTCCTGCGGCGGATCTTCCATCGATGCAGTCGAAGCTGCCGTCACCGTCCTCGAAGATGACCCCACATTCGACGCCGGCCGTGGCAGTTTCCTCACCTCCGACGGGACCGTTCAGCTCGACGCTCTTCTCATGGATGGTGGCCGCATGAAAGCTGGTGGCGTGGCTTGCGTCGAGCGCCTTCGCAACCCCATTCAAGCCGCCCGCCTCGTCCTTGAACACAGCCAGCACGTCTATTTCGTCGGTGCCGGCGCCGAGCAGTTTGCCCACTCCCACGGCATGTCCCTCATCGACAACGCCGAATTGGTCCTCGACCGCGAGCGCGAGCGCCTCGCCCATGCCAAGGTTCGCGAATCCGCCGGCTTCGGCGATAACACCTTCTCCGGCCTGGATTCGCCTTTGCTCCCGGTCCTTCACGACGACAAAAGCCCGGAGACCGCCGCCAGTGACGATCTCGCCCGTTTCAGCAGTCACGACACCGTCGGCGCCGTTGCTCTCGATGCCCGCGGCGACCTCGCCGCCGCCACTTCCACCGGTGGCACCCTCAACAAGACCCCAGGCCGCGTCGGCGATTCATCTCTCATCGGTTGCGGCTGCTACGCCGACAATCTCTCCGCCGCCGTCTCCCTCACCGGCTGGGGCGAACCCATCATGAAGCTCGTCCTAGGCAAGTGGGCTACTGACCGCGTCGCCACCGGAACCGCCCCCGAAATCGCCGCCCGCGAAGCCATCTCCTATCTGTTTAACCGTCTCGGCGGCCATGGCGGCATCATCCTCCTCGGTCCCGACGGCCGCTTCGGCTTCGCCCACAACACCCCCGCCATGGCCTGGGGCCTCGCCACCTCCGCCGGCCTCCAAACCGGCCTCACCATCTAGCACAAACTCGCATCCTGCCATAATCAAGACATGCTGGTCCTCGCCTCATCCTCGCCTCGCCGACGCGAACTCCTCACTCAGGCCGGCTTCGCTTTCGAGGTCCATCCCGCCCACATTCCCGAGGATCCCCATCCCAACGAAAACCCCATCGCCTACGTCACCCGCCTGGCCCGCGAAAAAGCCCAGGCCGTCTACAACGAGATTATGGGTGCCCCAGGTCCGGATTTTCGGACCTGGGAGAGCACAAAAGATCGTGCGAGCGAGCCGGGTGCCCCATCCATTTCGCGCTCTTTGCGAAATGGGTGGGAAAGCACGAACCTCGACCCTCAGTCTTTAGTCGTTCTCGGCGCCGACACCACCGTAACCCTCGACAATCACATCCTCGGCAAGCCAGAAAAACCCGCCGACGCCGCCCGCATGCTCCGTCTTCTCTCCGGCCGCACCCATCGCGTCATCACCGGCGTCGCCGTCGTCACCGCCACGCACACTGAAGTCGCCTCTGAATCCACCTCCGTCCAGTTCCTCGCCCTCTCCGACGACGAAATCGACGCCTACGTGGCCACCGGCGAGCCCATGGACAAGGCCGGTGCCTACGCCATCCAGGGTCGCGCCGCCCGCTGGATTCCCCGCATTGAAGGCGATTACTTCAACGTCGTGGGCCTTCCCATTTCCCTCGTCTTCAGCCTCCTCAAATCCATCCTGCCCATCGCCTCGCTCCCGCCTCAATAACCGCTACTCACAGTCCCATTCACGCGTGATTGCAGTCACAGCGTAGCCCGCAGTCCGGATACACCATCTTTGGCAGCATCGAGGTGCAGCTATGCCGTTCCCTGAAATGGCTCTGCTCGCGTTGATGGTCTTTGGCGCCTTGGGGATACTGCTGACAGCTGCGGTCATCCTGCAATACTCGATGCCCAGGCGCGCGGCTAAACGTAACGCGGCACATCCCAATACAAATCATGTGACTTCCGGCGCCGGAAACCCCTTTCACCTGAAGCCCCGATAAATCGCGCGGCGGCGGCGCGAAATCCGCCTGCAAAGGAGAATCTTCATGCCTACAGTCCTGGATAAGAAAGCCGATCTGGCTGGGCCTGGTATCGGCGATTACAAAGAATTGGAAAAAATCCTGCCTCATGATTACCGTTCCCTGCTCACTCCCAAAGAAACGCAGCAGGCCATCTTCCATGTCAAACGCTATATCGAAGACAACCTCTGCAAGGAACTCAATCTCATGATGGTTGAGGTGCCGCTCATTGTCGATGTCGAAAGCGGTGTCAATGACATGCTCGATCGCGATGGGTCGCGCACACCTATCCAGTTCCATATTTCGAACGATCGCGACCTTCATCCCATCAACGCGCAAGTCGTGCAGGCCGCCACCAAGTGGAAACGCCCCGCGCTCAAGGAGTTCAGTTGCAAAGTCGGCGAAGGCATCTGCACTGACATGCGCGCCGTGCGCAAGGACTATTTCCTTGATCACGACCATTCCGCATACGTCGATCAGTGGGATTGGGAGCGCGTCATGACCGCCGATCAGCGCAACCTCGAATTCCTCAAAGGAATTGTTGGCAAAATTTGGAAAGTGATGGTCGGAGCGGAAAGGTATGCCCAGTCTCTGTTCCCGCAATTAAAAGATCCACGTTATCCTGACCTGCCTGAGAAGCTGACATTCCTTCATGCCGAGGAGATTCTCGATATGTTTCCCACGCTGCCGCGCAAGCAACGTGAGACCGCCATCCTGCAAAAGTATCCCGCCGTTTTTATCATCGGTATCGGTTGGCCGCTGAAAGACGGCTATCCGCACGAGATGCGCGCCGCCGATTACGACGACTGGGTCACCGACACTCACGCCGAAACCGGCAAAGACACACACGGTCTCAATGGCGACATTCTCGTCTGGAACTCGGTCACCAAACGCCGCCATGAGCTCACCTCCATGGGCATCCGTGTCACCGGCGAGACCCTGAAGAAGCAGCTCACCATGTCCAAACAGTTGGACTTCATGCAACTGCCTTATCACAAGGCAGTTCTGAACGAACAAATCCCGCTTTCCATCGGCGGGGGAATCGGCCAATCGCGCACCTTGATGCTGCTGCTCCGCAAAGCTCATCTCGGAGAAGTAAGCGTCACTGTATGGCCAAAAATCCTCAAGCAGATGTGTGCCGAAAACAACATTTTTGTCTTGGAGTAAGCCGGGAGCCTCCAGCCCCACACACTCGCGTCTTTTGCGAATGTGTGGGGTTCCCGGTTTGCGCCGCTCGAGATTCCGCCCGCCAACTCGCCAACCTGCCAACCCCGCGCTGCGGGGCCAACTCGCCACGCTTGACCGCGAATCCTTCGCTGCTTTTTTCTCTAAATTGCTCAACTGACAGAATGATGAGAACCTTCTCTCTTATCAGAGCAGATGCATCGAACTGCTGAAACGCCACACCGGCCCAAAAATTACCCGTTCAAACAACTTTTTCTCTCAGAACAGGAATCTTTCGCTCCGCGTCCCGAATCACAACAATGCAACTTATTCTTCCTCACGGAGCTTTCGCATGACACTATCCGCTATTGAAGTCAATCGCTTGAAGCAAGCGCCTCTCGTAGATGGCGTCCTCCCAGCCGTGCTTCATCGCTGGAGCCCGCGCTCCTTTGCTGACCGCGATGTCCCCCCCGCCGACCTGCGCAAAGTCTTCGAGGCCGCACGCTGGGCGGCTTCCTCTTACAACGAGCAGCCTTGGCGCTTTATTGTCGGCCTGCGCAACTCCCTGACCTATAAGAAGATATTCTCCACCCTCATCGGCTTCAACCAGGGTTGGGCAGGAGCGGCGCCGGTCCTGATTCTCGGTGCAGCCAATACAAAATTCAGTCACAACAGTGCAGACAACCGCGTTGCTCTCTACGACTTGGGCGCAGCCGTCTCTTATCTCACCCTGCAAGCCGCCGTTCTCGGTCTCGCCACTCACCAGATGGCAGGCTTCGATCCGGCCGCTGCCCGCCAAGTCTTTGAAATTCCAGAGGATTACATCCTCGGCGCAGTCATCGCCCTTGGCTACCAAGGCGAGCCGTCCGCTTTGCCCCACCCTGACCTCATCGCTCATGAAATCGCTCCTCGTTCACGTAAACCATTGAATGAGTTCGTCTTATCGTCCTGGGAAACACCCGCCAACCTCGGCTGATTTTGCCGCCGGAAAACTGCGTACCCAAACAACTCGCAAGGAGACTCGACTCAGCCGAATGTGGGGGTTTATCCGAAGGATGATAGACGTTCGCCCGAGCGCAGCACGTTCGCTGCGTGCAGGTAGAGGCACCGGAGGGAGGCTGGGATTTCAGCCCCGCATAGCGCCTTCAGAACTACTGTGGGCCTCACAGGCTGCGGAAAGACTCGAGAAACGTGTTTCAATAGCCCGCTTTGCGTCAGTCGTCCACCGGCGTAGCCGACCCACGGTTCGATGAAACAGATGGCGCATCTTCTCCTGGAGGGAGAAGCGATAATAGCCCAGGACAAGCGCAGCGCAGTCCTGGGTCAGTGTCCAATAAAAGTTCTCGTCCCGCAGGGACGATGTGCACTTTCCTCAAAAAAGTTCTTAATGAAATC
>JBAPYY010000447.1:0-5729 GCA_049284975.1 Occallatibacter sp. | reverse complement strand
CCATAGATACAATACTCGCCTGATTAATTATGCGCAAATAAAATGCTTGGCCTGTTAGCCAAGGCCGGCAGTTTTAATTTAAACCGTTCGGCTCAGTCATCGGTCTCAAAAGGCCAGCCTGACTTCATCGCTTGTGATCATCGCGCGCGAGGCAGTAAGTAAAGGCAGCTTCAAACAGGCAAGATAATTGAGGATCAAGCGGGATGTCTTCGCCTTAATTTATTCAGGCCCAAGGCTCTAAATAGTTATTGGCTATAGTCTTCTATAAAGCAGCCACAGGCTCCCGCAGCTGCACCAACAATTCGAGGAGGGTGTCAACTTCCTTCTGCGCGCGAAGGTAATAACGTGCGTGGGAGCGAAGCTTACGGCCTATGCGAACAGGCACCAAGTTGCCGCCGAGAGCGAAGGCATCCTCGTCATTCTCATCATCTCCCACGTATAGCACCCAGGTGCACTTCAGACGGTCTCGTTCGGCGGCCACGGCATCGCCTTTGTTAGGAACTCCATCTTCCACCACGTTGACCACTTGCTTGCCGCCGAATACTCGCGCACGTTCCAGCTTCCGCGTTGCGGCGAGTATACGCCGGCGGGCATCAGCCTTCTTGGCAGTTTGACGGTAGTGTATGGCCAATGAAATGCCCTTGTCTTCAACCCACAATCCAGAAACAGGTCCTAGCTCGAGTTCCAAGGCGGCCTTCCATCGATCTACTCGGTGGCGCGGCCTGGACGCCGATTCAGTTTCAGCGCCATGATTACCGATTACCTGAGCTACGTGCACGCCGCTCATTTTGCATAGAATATCCGCACGTGCGCGCCCCGACACTATGAGACAGGGATAGAGTAACGCGAGACGGCGGAGCAGATTTTCAGTTCGGGCTCGCATGGCGGCTTGATCTGGATGATCGACAATGGACGACAAGGTGCCGTCGAAATCGAACGCGCACAAGGTGCGCTCATGGGCGAGCCGAGTCACAATCGGGAGCGAAGTTTTGGAAAGAATATACTGCATCGTCAAATTGCCGTACCCACGCTCGACCGCTCAGCTATGCGGCCTGCCACTCGCTCCTGATTACGCAGTCGCGCGGCATCCACTAACATTTTTCCGGCCCAACGATACACGTTGAATTGAACCAGGATCGAACGCATCGACCTCATGCGGTCCCGCTGCTCGTCCTCAGGCATGGTCAGCGCAGTGGCCAGCGCCTCACTACATTCTTCCAGGTCGTACGGATTCACAATGAGCGCCTCCGTCAACTCTCGCGCGGCCCCGGTAAACTCGCTGAGTACCAGCACGCCTTTCAAGTCATTGCGCGCAGCTACAAATTCCTTGGCGACCAGGTTCATGCCATCGTGCAGGCTGCTCACGAAGCAAACGTCCGCGGCCCGATAGAACTGGAAGACTTCCGGAGGTTCATGATGCGAGCGAAGCATGATGATGGGGGTATAGTCTTTCTTGCCGAAACGCTGATTGATGCGTTCGGCCAATTGCTCGATGGTTTCGTTGAGCAGCCTGTATCGTTCGATCTTGGTACGGCTGGGCGCGGCAAGTTGCGCAAAGCTGAACCGGCCGCGGAATTCCGGATGCCGCTCCAACAGTAACTCCACTGAAAGCAACCGCTCCTCAACACCTTTGGTGTAATCAAGGCGGTCAACGCCAATACCCAGCAGCGCGTCCGGCTTCAATCCAAACTCATGCCACACCTGCGCGCGGCACTCATCGACGCTGGGCGACGACTCAACCCAGCGGACCGGCCACTCAAGCGCAATCGGATAGGGACGAATCAGCGTACGGTGACCTTGCATTACCACTGCGCTTTGTTCCTGGTCTCTGCGCGTCTCCAAATAGCGGTCAACGGAATCCAGAAAGTTGTTGCAGTGGAGTTGCGTGTGGAAGCCAAGGATGCTGCTTCCGAGCAGACCTTCGAGAATTTCGTTGCGCCAAGGGCAGATGCCCATCTGCTCGGCATTGGGCCAAGGGATGTGCCAGAAGACAATGACGGTGGCAGCCGGAAGTCGTTTGCGAATCATAGCGGGCGCAAGGGCAAAATGATAATCCTGCACCAGGATGATGGGGTCTTTCGAGTCCACTTCCTTGCAGACGGCATCGGCGAATTTCTGGTTGACTATCTTGTACTGGTGCCAGTCGTCGGCGCGGAAGACCGGCCGCGCGTACGCCATGTGGCAGAGCGGCCAGAGTCCTTCGTTGGAGAAGCCGTAGTAATAGCCCTGAAGTTCTTCATCGGAGAGCCAAACGCGGCGAATACGATACGACTCTTCCTCCGGCGGCACGCTGACGCGATCGTTGCGGTCCACTGTTTCGCGATCGGCGTCGCCGCTTCCATGTGCGACCCATACACCGGAACAGGCGCGCATGATTGGCTCTAGCGCAGTAACAAGGCCGCTGGCCGGATGCTGGACTTCGATTCCTCCGCCGGCTGCATGTTGATGAATGTATGGCTCGCGATTTGCGAGAATTACAATCCTCTCTCCGTGCAAATGGCGATTCAGAGTTTGTTTCAGGCGCACGGCAGTCCACAGTCCGGGAGCGTTTTCCTGTTCATTGGCCATGCGCCCGACGAGTTCGCGCATGTCGCTGAGAATGGGCTGAAACTCACGGCTCTGCTTGCCTCCTCCGCGCAACATGCGGCGCAGCTCAATGCTCCAGTCGGAACGGGCTCTTCTTGCCACCAGGAGCGGAATTCCGAAAGCCATGATAGCCAGGATGCCAAAGACAACGATCAGAAATGTTTGCGCCGCGGTTACTCGCCGGTCAATATAGCTCAAATCTTGCACTAAAATCGCGAAGCCAACCTCTTGTCCCTGACTCAGAACAGGCATGGCGCTCACATAAACACGGCCGGTGGGCAGCGTAGAGACGGTGCTCCACTCGCGGAATTGCTGAGTTGCGTTGCCGGCTCGAGCATCGGCCCCACGGGCTCTGAAGCCCACTTCTGAGCAACTGAACTCGGCGGGGAAGCCGGGCGTGCTGGAGCGGGTACTCAGGTCGGAGGCGCAAGCCGCCACGCCCATGACGCGTTCGTCGCGCGCCAGCGTTACCAATTGTCTCTGAAGATTTTCAGGGTCGTTCCAGGCGTCCGCCAGCGATTGTCTTGCGCTGATCAAAACCAAATGGGCGCGGGAACTGACGTCGCGCTCAAACCATTCGCGCGCTGTAGTTTGCACCACTCCGGAAGTCGCCCAGGTCAATAGAGCTAATCCCACGATCAGGGCGAGTATGAATCGCGCCACTCGTGTCATACTTTTATTGAAACATATCGGCCAGACCTTGGGGTGCACAAATGCGTCTTGAAGATCTTGGGTTGATCGGCAATTGTCAGTTTTCCGCATTGATACACAATACCGGCGACGTTGTGTGGTGCTGCCTTCCCCGTTTCGATTCCGAACCGGTATTTTCGACGCTTTTGGACAACGAGGATGGGGGGCGCTACCGCATTGGGCCGGCTGGCGGAGAAATCGGCGTCCAGAGTTACCAGGCCAACACGAACATTCTTGAAACAATCTTCCAAACTCCGACAGGATCGTTCAAGGTAATTGACTTTGCGCCACGCTTTCTGCACTATGACCGCGCCTTCCGCCCAACGCAACTGATACGCATTGTGGAACCGCTCGAAGGCGCACCGCGCATCGCCGTTGTATGCGAGCCAAAGCTGGGTTGGTCCAAAGAACGCCCCAGACCCACGCACGGCTCGCATCATGTTCGGTTTGAAGGGTTCGCCAGCCAGTTGCGACTTACCACCGACATACCGCTTTCATATCTTGGCGGACAGCCGTTTACTCTCACGGGCCGACAGCACCTTGTACTTACGTGGGGCGCACCGTTGGAAGAGCCCCTCGCGCCCTTGTGCGAGCGATTTCTGAACGAGACCTCACGCTATTGGGAACACTGGGTGAAACAGTGCGACATTCCTCCTTTGTTCCAGAAAGAGGTCATCCGATCGGCGCTGGCGCTGAAGCTGCATTGCTTTGGAGACACCGGCGCGATTATCGCGTCTATGACCACTTCTATTCCGGAATCACCCGCGAGCGGACGCACATGGGACTATCGCTACTGCTGGTTGCGCGATTCCTATTATGTGCTAAATGCTTTCGGCGTGCTGGGTCAATTTGAAGAGCGCGAGCAGTTTGTGCAATATCTGCTGAATGTGGCGGGCGGAGCACCGAAGCTGGACCTTGCCCCGCTTTACCGGGTGGATGGATCACAGAACCTCGATGAATCCATACTTGAGAATTGGCCGGGCTATAACGGCGAAAAGCCGGTGCGCATCGGCAATGGGGCGGCACTGCACTCGCAGAATGACATCTACGGAGAAATGGTTCTGGCGTTAACGCCGATCTTCCTTGACGAACGCTTGAGCGCAGAGCGTTCGCCGGCTGCATTGCAGCTGATGGAAGCACTGGCTCGAAAAGCCATCTCCCTGACCGGAGTTCCAGACGCGGGCATCTGGGAGTATCGCACCGAATGGAAGCCACAAACCTTTTCAAGCTTGATGTGCTGGGCAGCCGCGGACCGCATGGCGCGAATCGCGGACTTGCACGCACCGCAGCATGCGGCCGAGTTTCGTTCCGCCGCGGACAAGATTCACGCCGAAGTTATAGCACGGTCCTGGAATGCGGGCCGGAGAAGCTTTGTGGGCCACTACAACGGAGACGATCTGGACGCGTCTCTGCTGCAGATGCTTCGCCTGCGTTTTCTTCCCGCAAACGATCCGAGATTGATCAGCACGGTTGAAGCTATTTACAGAGACCTGTCCGTGGGCGGCTGGCTGCAACGTTATAGCCTGAACGACGGATTCGGCAAACCCACCGTCGCGTTTGTGATCTGCACTTTCTGGCTAGTTGAAGCCTTCGCCGCAGTGGGCCGCCGCGAAGAAGCGAGAGCGGTGTTTGAGCGCACGCGCGCTTCGCTTTCGCGCCTGGGGCTTCTCGCTGAAGACTATGATCCCGCGGAGCCACGCATGTGGGGAAATTTTCCGCAGACTTACTCTCACGTGGGACTGATTAATGCCGCCTTCGCGGCCTCGCCTCAATGGCATGAAGTGCTATAAGACCGCGCCGGAGCGTAGATCTCAAGGTTCACTCGCGTGAGGATGAAACGATAGAATAGGGACTATCATCCGGAGGAATCGCCAAGTGCAATACACTTCAAGCCGCGGAGGACTCTTGTTGCCTCTTGTCTTTAGATCATTTGGTTGTGCCATGATTACTACTCTTCTGATACCTGGCACAGGCTGGGGAACCTTGGCCGCGCAATCCGGGCAGCCTGGAGGGATGCAGCAAACCCAAAGTGGCATGGCAAATGCGGGCCCCAAGACGGCACAATTCGATAGCCTGCACCGCCCCATCACGGCGGGCGGTTTCGTAAAGACCGGCCCGGTTATTTTTCAGGATGTTGCCAAAGAAGCCGGCCTCACAAGCTGGCATCATACGGCGGGAACTGCGGAGAAGCGTCTCATCCTTGAGGCCAAAGGCCCTGGTGTGTGTCTTTTGGATTATGACAATGACGGCTGGCTGGATATTTATCTTGTGAACGGCTCGACTTATGATGCGTTGTCAGGAAAGACTACTCCGCCGCACGCAGCTCTGTTTCACAACAATCACGATGGCACGTTTACAGATGTGACGGAAAAAGCCGGTGTAGCAAACGACAGGTGGGGCTACGGGTGCACCGTCGGCGATTATGACAACGACGGCTGGCCGGACCTGTATGT
>JBAPYY010000446.1:0-2552 GCA_049284975.1 Occallatibacter sp. | reverse complement strand
AAGTACCGCTCTGAAGAACACATCAAGATCTCGCCGCTATACATCGATTTTCGCATGAACGGGGGCGTCGCCAGGTGACGAACGGGTCCAATTCGCTCAATTCGAATCACGAACGGCGCTTGAGCGTGACCTGCCGCCACATTGATAAGTTGCTGGCGGAGATGGAGAGCACGCTCAATGTCTCGGCATCTAAGCTGGCTTTCCCACAATATGCTCCCGATCTGAGTCCTGCCCAGCGGCGTGTGATCGAAGACTACATCAGCCGCATTCGCGCTCAGCTGATTCGCGTGCTCGATGGACAAGGAATGGAACGACCGCCAGCCGATATCCCCGTTTCGCGTGCACTCCACGTAAACCTTACGTTTGTGGAAATTGCCGCGGAGGAGTTGAAGCCCGAATACATGAGCGGCTATGGACAAGTTCCCCAGGCGGCCGCAGTTGAACTCGACGGCATCGCTGGAGAACTCCAGGGTCTGGCACGACAGCTCGATCAATATCTAATGCGTGGGTCCAGGGAAAACCTGCAGGAACGCTTGGAAAGGCTGGAACAAACTGGAGACGAGATCCCGGTTCTCAAGAAGCTGGAGTCGGTCATTAGCGAGCACGGCCTGGTGGAATTCCGGTCCACATTGTCGATGATTCTGGACCGTTTGGAAGACAACAGTTTCGAAATCGCGATCTTTGGACGCGTCAGTTCGGGCAAGTCCTCTCTGCTGAATGCGATGCTCGGGAGCGATGTACTTCCGGTGGGGGTCACTCCGATTACCGCCGTTCCGACACGCCTGCTGTACGGCGAGACTCCGGTTGTTCATGTCTGGTTTGCCAATCGGACGCCCGAACGGTTCGACATTGCGCACTTGCCAGAGTTTGTGGCGGAGCAGCTCAATCGTGGGAACGAGAAGCATGTGACCAAAATCGTGGTTCAGCTCCCGTCGCCTCGCCTTCGCGAGGGCATTGCATTCGTCGATACTCCTGGGTTGGGATCTTTGGCAACTCGTGGAGCGGCGGAAACACTCGCTTATTTGCCACGGTGCGATCTGGGAGTTGTTCTCATCGATGCCGGATCGACTTTAACTCCCGACGATCTTCAAACCATTCAGATTCTCTATGATGCGGCAATTCCGGCCATGGTCTTGTTGAGCAAGGCGGACCTCTTGACGCTCGAAGATCGCTCGCGGGTTATTGGATATGTGAAGGATCACATTAAAGAAGAGTTGAACCTTGATCTGGCGGTGCGCGCCGTAAGCGTGATGGTTGGAAGCAAAGATCTCGTGGCGCAGTGGTTCGAAGAAGACATCGCTCCCTTGTACAGTCAGCGTCAGGAACTGAAACTGCGCTCCATCCGGCGCAAGCTGGGAGCGCTCCGCCAATCGGTAGAGATGGCCTTGCGCACTCGCTTGCGCCGCAAGGACCAGATCTCGCCAAAGAAGGTAGAACAACTGCGTGTCGTCGAAGCGGAATTGCGTCAGGCCAGTGGCCGCCTTGAGGAGATGAAGAAGATGGCGCGAGGCGTGGCGAACGACCTGGAGTATTCCAGTACTCGGACATTGCGGTTTGCCGCGGCTACTCTGGTCGAGTCGTGGTCGAAGCAAGGCGCGGGAGACGAGGCAGTTGAGGGTATCGTGCGCAACGCGGTGACCTGGACGGTTCAGGAACAAACCGAATCTCTTCGCCGACGCATGGATGCTATGACACACAAACTCCATGAAACTCTTCGAGCCACTGCCAAGGTGCTTGAGGTTGAGGACGTGCCTGGAGAACAGGAGTTCTCCGGCGTAGTGCGGGAAATGCCTGCCTTTGACCCAGGCCAGCTCAATATCCATTTAAAGCGGCCTTTCCTGTTCGGCCTGCTCGGAGGAAACATTTCGAGGTCGATCGTGACCAAGCGTCTGGCGGGTATGGTCGGGGGGCAACTCACGAAGTCCTTATCCGCCTATCACGCCTTGCTGTATGACTGGTCAGAGAGAACTTTGGGCCAGATTCAACGCAGATTTGACGCCTATGCCAACAGTTATCGTGCTCAGGTAGAGAGATTAGTCGGCGATCATGTGTCGCCGGCTGAACAAGAAAGCACCATTCGTCGTGATCTGGAGGGCTTGGGAGGCGTCCGATCTGAGCCGACTGTGGCTTCCTGAGTGGGCGGTAAGTCTGGTAAAAGCGCATAACGAAAAGGAAAGGAACGAGGCGACTTGCTGAAATACGTGATGGTGGGTGTGGGAGGTTGTCTAGGTTCGATGTTGCGTTTCTGGGTGGGCAGTTATATTGGCAGCAGAATGGGAACGAGGTTTCCCTACGGGACGCTCGTGATCAACATTACGGGTTCGTTCCTGATCGGCTTGGTCTTTGCCTTATTAACGGCCAGAACTCACTGGAGCCCGAACTGGCGATATCTGATCCCCATTGGCTTCATCGGAGGCTACACGACCTTTTCTAGCTTCGAATATGAGACATTGCGCACCATCCAGGATGGCCAGATCGGCCTGGGCTTTCTCTACGTGGCGCTGAGCGTGATCGTTGGGTTTGTTGCAGTGTGGGGTGGAGTTATGGCGGGG
>JBAPYY010000445.1:0-2224 GCA_049284975.1 Occallatibacter sp. | reverse complement strand
GAACAAGCCGCTCGCGATCCAAGCGCGAAGCATGAGACTCTTCTGGCGTTCGCGACCAATGATTCCTGCATTCTCAGCGGCGGCGGTGGAGACCCTGTGATCTAACAACGCAGGCGTAGCCATGACTACCTCCTCGCCTTGATTTCTGCTTCCAATTGAATGGCGCGAGGAAACAGAATGTCATTTTCGAGATGTACATGCTGTCTGAAGCCTGCCTCGAATTCTCGGAGCCCGGAAAAGAGCACGATTTGTGTGGCGCACGCCCACGAGGGTGGCTCAAAGTGATTTGTCAGGCGGTTTAGCTCCATCAAAATGTGGTCGGCAGATTCGTGCTCTTGTCCCATCATGAAAATAGGGTGTGTAACCGAACGGAAGCAGGCGTGTTCAGGTGGATAAGCAACGATCGACTCCTGATCCATTTGCGAAATGATTGGAAAAAGGACCTGCTCTTCTTTCTGAATATGCGCATACATTTCGTCGCGAAGTTTCTCAATCAGCTTGGCGATCTTAGTCAGTTCGGGCGCTTGGTTGCTGCGCGTTGCCGCCACCTTCAAGGCCATTTCAGCAAGCATTGGAAGCTCATGTCGAACGCAGTGGTGATGAACGCGGACGATGTGTTGAATCAAGCGGCACAAGGACAAACCCTTTGCATCCAAGGCCATGCCACCGCATTCCTGGGCTTCCGCATCAGCCAGTTTTTCGAGGACTTGATCGACAGAGAGCTGCAGTTCCTGGCACGCCGCTTCGAGCGATAAATCGGCTTGCAAGCAAAGATCGATATCAAATCGATCGAAAATCCTGGTTGCGGATGGCTGCCTGGTTACGATCTCGCGAATAGACTGAGTTGCAGTACACATAAGCACTCTCCAACTGCAACCCTAAGAGGCAAGGAAGAGTTGAGCAGTAACTTATGTCACTCGGAGCCGAAAAGGTCTAAGACGATGTGTCCAGAAGCGCCTTCAGGCCGGCCAGATCCTTAACGACGATTTGCCGCGCGTCTACGTCGAGCAGTCCTTCTGCCTGCAGGCGCATGAGATTGCGGGAGACCAGTTCGCGGACGGTTCCAAGCTGATTAGCGAGTTCCTGATGTGTCGCCGGCAATTGAAATTCGATTCCGAGAGAGCTCTGCTTGCCCTCGTTTTGGGCGAGTTTAAGCAGTGTCGATATGAGACGCTGGCGAATCGTCGTAAACGATAATTCCTCAATGATGCCCACGAGTCGCCGCAGCCGTCCTCCTACAACCTGAAGCACCTTGAGCGCGACTTCAGGATGCTCCATGCAGTACGCCTGAAAATCGCGCCGCGAGATGAATGCAATTTCGGCATCCTCGATAGCCGCCGCTGAAGCCGGGAAGGGGCCGCCGTCGAAAACCGGCAATTCCGCAACAGACTCGCCTGGAACATTTACTGCTAAAACCTGCTCGCGGCCGCCCATGGACGTCTTGAAAATGCGAACTTTGCCCTGAGCGATGATGTGCAGGCCGTTGCACGGTTCGCCTTCGGAAAACAGCAACTCTCCGGAGCTGAATAGTTTACGGACAGTGCGTGCCGCCAGCATCTTCAACTCTGTCGGCGTAAGACTCGACAAGAGAGCGGTTTTCCCGAGTGCCGTAGCGAGATCGGTGCGTTCAGCAGTCACTCGGAAATTCTAGCAGCCTGGGACTTTGGTCACTGCATCTGTCAGTTTCACGCTGTCTCATAAGTTCATGAACCCGCTAATCAACACGACGAATTTCAATGAACGGCCATTCATCGCCATCTGGGAAATGACCCAGGCATGCGACCTCGCCTGTGTGCACTGCCGCGCATCCGCCCAGCCGGACCGCAGCCCCATGGAACTCAGCACGGATGAGGGCAAACTTCTGATCGACCAGATCGCGGCCTTGAAGGTTCCGGTCTTTGTATTAACGGGTGGCGACCCGATTAAACGGCCTGATCTTTTTGAACTGATCGCTCATGCCCGCTCGGTCGGCGTCAGAGTGTCTCTGACGCCAAGCGCCACGCCTTTGCTGACGAAAGACGTCATTGTAAGACTCAAAGAGGCTGGCCTTGCCAGGTTGGCAGTGAGCATGGATGGTGCCAGCGCCGAAACTCACGACGCATTTCGCGGGATGAGCGGGTCATTCGCGCGAACGCTCGATGCAGTGCGCTGGGCAAATGAAATCGGGTTACCGGTGCAGATCAATACCACCTTCAGCCGTAGGAACATCAACGAGATTGACAGC